>JBGVGM010000098.1:0-11728 GCA_045121655.1 Acutalibacteraceae bacterium
GGGTGCTTCAGACTGTCGATAAACGCACAAGAACAACAATACTGTTCAACAACAGTAAAAACAATAAGTTATTAAAATTAATCTTAACTGAAAAAAATCTCACAAAGCATCGAGCTTTGTGAGATTTTAGTATTGTTTTGACCTTTTTTTGCCTTCTCGGAGTACCACAAGCTGACAAAGGGTAGATATGACAAGGTTTAATGGGGTATATTTTCACCGTAGCTTCGTTAAAAAGGCTTGAAAGGCGCAAGCCTTCCTGCGCTTTTTGCCTTGCTACAATAAAAATCTCCTCCCATTAAACTTCAAATAATCTTAAATGTTCGAGTTGTGGTGCATTTGGGATTTTCTTCGACGAAGCAATACTTGCGTATTGCAAGGAGAAAAAATTTCAAAGGTGCTGCAAATCGGGCATTTAAGACTTGTTATATCTGTCCTTTGTAAGCTTGCACCTTCGGGACAAAGAAAAGGTCATCTTGCACATTTCTAGGCAGTCTGACAGCTTGTTGAACATATTGAATAGGAGCATCTTTAGATTCAACTCTTACATAATAAATTTTAATCTGTATATTATTGACAAAATGCTCAAAGGTTGTATAATATTCCCGACTCAGAAAAGAGAGGGTTACCCAATATGAAAAAAGAAAACTCCATGCTTTATGGCAGTCCCATAAAAAGCATTATAACTTTCGCATTACCCATAATGTTTTCATCCCTGCTTCAGTATAACTATACTCTTGTGGATAACATCATTGTGGGAAGATACATAAGCACAGACGCTCTTGCTGCTGCCGGCAGTGTAGGGCCTATCAACTCGTTTATTATCGGCACGGCACTGGGTCTTACAAGCGGCTTTTCAATTCCCGTTGCCCACGCTTTCGGTGCAGGTGACAAAAAGAAGCTTTCTCATTACGCATCAAACAGTATTGCACTTGCTTTCTGCGTTGGCATTGTTATTGTTGTAATTGCCCACCTTATTTCCGACCCTATGTTAAGGCTTATCGGCACAAACGAGGATATAATCGGCCTTTCCTCAGCCTACGTCAACATTCTTTATTACGGCGTACCAATTCAGATGCTTTCCAACAACTTTACTGCAATTTCAAGAGCTGTAGGTGAAAGCAAGAAGCCTCTTTACTTCTACTGTGTCAGCGTGGTTGTAAACCTTATTCTCGACCTTCTGTTTGTAAAGGAATTCCGGTGGGGAATTGAGGGTGCTGCTCTCGCAACTCTGATTTCATATTCCGTTGCGTGTGTGCTTGGCGGAATATACATAATCCGAATCAACAAAAATGTTGACATTCACCTTAAGGACCTGAAACTCAACCTTAAAACCTCCTGGCATCAGATTAAGCTTGGTATTCCCGTTTCGCTTCAGTTTACCATTACGGCTGTGGGCTCAATGTGTCTTCAGAGTGTGGTCAATTCCTTCGGCAAAGCTGTTGTTGCAGGATTTACTGCTGCGGCAAGGGTTGAAAACATAACCAATCTTCCTATGTCAGCTCTAGGTGTTGCAACCCAGACCTTTGTAGGTCAGAATTACGGAAGCAAAAACTATGAACGTATCATTTCAAGTGTCAAAAAGATTTTCATTCTTGATGTCACTATTTCAATTTTTATGAGCCTTGCCCTTTACTCCATCGGCGAGCCTGTGGTTTCCCTCTTCATGGACGAAATCAACCCCGAAATGATGGCTGCAGCAAAAAGGTACATTCTTGCAATTTCCCAGTGCTACAGCGGCGTTGCAGTTTTGTTTGTTATGCGTAACACCCTGCAGGGGCTTGGCTTTACTTACGCCAACTCTATTGCGGGAATCGGTGAATTATTCGGCAGACTTTCCGTCGCCTTTATTCTCACTCCCCTTTTAGGCTTTGAAGCAGTCTGCTACGCAGGTCCTGCCGCCTGGATTCTCGCAGACATTCCCCTTATCATTATTTATCTCATCAAGCAAAGAGATTTCAGAAGGCTTATTAAAAACAGTTCAGAAAAGGTTGCCGTTTGACGGATTGTCAAGGAGCTTTCCCTTTTCGTCAAATCTTGAGCCGTGACACGGACAATCCCAAGTATGCTCAGCGCTGTTCCACTTAAGGGCACAACCCAGGTGAGGACAGCGTTTTTTTGTGGGCGTAATGAAGTTTGCCGCCGTTTCAAAGCCGTTCAGAAACAGCTGCGGCTTCAGCATACTTCTTGAGGGATCAAAAACCCTGCTGAACTCATTTTCCTTTTCACATATCATATCACTTAAAACCTCAGCGGACACCATAGCACCTGTCATTCCCCACTTGTTAAAGCCCGTCGCAACATAGATATGCGGTGTGTTTTTTGAATACTGCCCGATGTAAGGTACACCGTCAAGGCTCATACAGTCCTGCGCTGCCCAGAAGTATTTCACTGAAGAGCTTTTGTAGTTATACCTCGCAAAACGTCGCAGCTCCTCCCAGTTTCCGCCGCTTTTACCTGTACGGTGGTCACCACCTCCAAGAAGGAGCAAATCGCCGTAAGGTCTGAAGGATAGTCCGTCTTTTTTGTCGTCAACATACATTCCGTCGTAGATGTCAGCATTCTCAAGTGCCAGAACATAGGAACGGTGCTGATAAAGCTTCATAAAGTAAAGTCCGTGGTT
The DNA here is from genome assembly GCA_045121655.1 of Acutalibacteraceae bacterium. Classification (GTDB taxonomy): domain Bacteria; phylum Bacillota; class Clostridia; order Oscillospirales; family Acutalibacteraceae; genus UBA6857. Next base: position 2,621 of record JBGVGM010000098.1, read on the forward strand.
GTTTATAAAGGGAAAGTGAGTTGCAACAACAATTTTTCCCGCAGTAATTTTAAACTTATCTGTTTTAACCGTTGTCCCCTCAAACTCTTTTACAAAGGTGTTTTCATAGATTTCAAGCCCGTCTGCAATCCCCTTGGCAAACTTTACAGGATGAAATTCCGCCTGATCAGAAAACTTCACTGCACCGTAGGAGCCTACAGGTATGGGCAAAGTCTTTTCAAAAGAAGCCTTGAAGCCCATAAGGCTCAGTGCTTCCATTTCGTCACTCATCTTTTTGGCACTTTCAGAGGAGTAGACGTAGTTGTCCCGCCTTCTGAAATCACAGCTGATTTTCTTTGAAAGCTGCTCATACTTATTAATTGTATCAAGGTTGACCTTTAGGTAAAGCTTTGCTTTTTCTCTGCCCATACTTTTGAGCAGCTTGTGATAAATGAGTCCGTGCTGAGCGGTGATTTTCGCTGTTGTGTTTCCGCTTATACCACCCATTATTCTGTCCTTTTCAACAAGTACGCACCTGATGCCTTTTTGTTTCAGCTTATACGCTATAAGAAGTCCGCAAAGTCCTCCGCCGATAACAAGTACATCGGTTTTTATGTCTTTTTTCAAACTTTCAAAAGGCTCAATTTTTTCGGTGCCATGCCATAGTGATTCGTGTTTTTCCATATTTATGAGCCCCGTTTGTCTGCTTCCGGAATGTCATTTTCAAGGTTTTCTACTGCAAGGTCGTTGTCAATATCCTTATACGCAGAGGGAATCGCCTTTTCGTGCCACACCTTGTATTCGCCCTCAGAGGTTTCTAAAACAGGATTTGCTTTCTGACTGCTGTTTTTCGCCTTTCCCTGAAGCTCAGGCACAGCTTTTTCGCTGTTTTTTTCCTTTTTTTGTGTGCCATCTGGGCGTTTCTTTCCTTTTTTCGCCATATATTTCACCACAGAAATATTTTTTCCCTTTTAAACAGATTTATAAATCACAAATATTCAGAATTATTAATATTGCCGCAATTTTTAAGTAACTATTGACAAAGAAACAGATTTGTAATAAAATATAAATAACTTAATAAGGAGGTAACAGAAATGGATAACAAATTTTTTCAGTTTGTAGAAACTTACAAGGATGACATCACAGCATTCTTCAAGGCTCTTGTTGACTTCATTAAGACTATTTTCGGTTCAGACGAAGAAGCAGCAGAATAATTGATTTAAATGCTTTCGGCAGTACAGACCAAGGTTTGTACTGCCGATTTTTCTATAAAAAAATACAGTCTGCTTCGGGTGCTTACCCTTAGCAGACTGTTTCGTTTAAATTTCAAATCAGAACTGGAACACTCTGATTACGTTTTCCATTTCTGAAATCTTTGCAATTACATCATCACTTACCTTATCAGGAGTATCAACCATCGTTACGGCATAATCGCCCTTTGAACGGTTACCCATATTTTCAATATTAACACCCTCAGCGGAAATGTTGCTTGTAATTGTGCTGATTACGTTGGGCACGTTTTTGTGGAGAATTACAAGACGTGCATCTGTAGTTCTGGGCATTGAAATTGAGGGGTAGTTTACGCTGTTTGTGATGTTACCGTTCTGAAGGAAATCGTCAAGCTGCTGTGCCGCCATAATTGCACAGTTGTCCTCGCTTTCGCTTGTTGAAGCACCGAGGTGGGGAATTGTTACAATACCCTTTGTATTGATTGTTTCCTCTGTTGGGAAGTCGGTTACATAAGCCTTGACCTTGCCGCTTTGGAGAGCTGCCTTAAGGTCGTCAGCATTTACGAGGTCGGCTCTTGAAATGTTTACAATTCTTACGCCGTCCTTCATTTTTGCAATTGATTCAGCGTTGATCATACCCTTTGTATCCTTTGTTGAGGGAACGTGGAGTGTGATGTAGTCTGCGTTTGCAAAAACTTCATCATAGGAAGAAGCCTTGTCAACGTGTCTTGAAAGGTGCCATGCTGCATCTACTGTAATAAAGGGGTCGCAGCCGATTACCTTCATACCAAGCTGCATGCCTGCGTGAGCAACCATACCGCCTATTGCGCCAAGACCGATTACACCGAGAGTTTTGCCTAAAAGCTCGTTGCCTGCAAAGGCACTCTTGCCCTTTTCAACCTTCTTTGCAACATCCTCTGTAAGAGTATTTGCCCAGCCGATACCGCCGATGATATCTCTTGCTGAAAGAAGAAGAGCTGCAATTGTAAGCTCCTTAACACCGTTTGCGTTAGCGCCGGGGGTGTTGAATACAACAATACCTTTCTTCGCACATTCCTCTGTGGGGATGTTGTTTACACCTGCACCGCAGCGCACGATTGCTTTAAGCTCACTGCCGAATTCCATATCGTGAAGTGATGCTGAACGCACCATAATGCCCTCGGGATTTTCTGCAGTGTCTGTAATATTGTACTTACCTGAGTCCAGCTGAGCTAAACCGCAGGCAGCAATTTTGTTCATTGTTTTAATCTCTTTCACAGTTAACACTCCTTATGCCTTAGGATTTTCTGCGGCAAATTTCTTCATAAACTCTACGAGTGCCTCAACACCCTCATAGGGCATAGCGTTGTAAATTGAAGCACGCATACCGCCTACGCTTCTGTGACCCTTAAGATTTTCAAGGCCTGCCTTTGCAGCCTCAGCGGGGAACTTTTTGTCAAGCTCTTCGTTTCCTGTTACGAAGGTAACGTTCATCATTGAACGGCTTTCCTTTGAAACGGGAGCGATGTAGTAATCCTGTGAGTCAAGGTAATCGTAAAGAAGCGCTGCCTTCTTTTCGTTGAGCTTCTTCATTGCTTCAAGACCGCCCAGTTCCTTAATCCACTCGTAAACAAGCTTTGCAATATAAATGCAGTAGCAGGGAGGAGTGTTATACATTGAATCTGCGTCAGCCATAAGCTTATAGTTGAGCATTTCGGGAGTGATGTCCATGCAAGAACCGATAAGGTCTTCACGAACGATTACAAGTGTAAGACCTGCGGGAGCCATATTCTTCTGAGCGCCGGCATAGATAAGACCGAATTTTGAAACGTCGACGGGCTCTGAGATAATGCATGATGACATATCAGCAACAAGAGGAATGTCGCCTGTGTCGGGAATATAATTGTACTTTGTGCCGTAAATTGTGTTGTTGAAGCAGATGTGTACATAGTCTGCGTCGGGACGGAAGGATTCTCTTGTTGTCTCGGGAATCTTTGAGAAGTTATCGTCCTTTGAGGAAGCGGCAACAACTACGTCGCCGTACTTCTGAGCCTGCTTGTAAGCCTTGGTTGAGAACTGACCTGAAAGGATATAGTCAGCCTTGCCGTTTTTTGTCATAAGGTTCATGGGAACTGCTGCAAACTGGGTTGATGCACCGCCCTGAAGGAAAAGCACCTTATAGTTGTCAGGGATATTCATAATCTCTCTGAGAAGTGCTTCAGCTTCCTTGATGATTACATCGTAGTGCTTTGAACGGTGGCTCATTTCCATAACGGACATTCCGCTTTCACCGTAGCAGAGCATTTCGTCTGCTGCCTTCTGAAGCACGCTCAGAGGAAGCATTGAAGGGCCTGCTGAAAAGTTATAAACTCGTTTCATACTAATTCACCTCATATAATTCTATGTAGAACTAAAAATATTTTTCCATATTAAAATGTTAAAGTAGATTATATACCTTAATAATTGCGATGTCAAGGGAATTCGTCGGAATTTCTGATTTTTTGTGGAAAGTATATAAAAAACCGGGTGGTTTTTGAGTGTAATGGAAAACAAAAAACGCCGGGTTCAGAACAAAGAACAAACCAGTATAAAAAAGTTCTTGAATAGTACCGCTTAATTTGGTATAATGTAAGCACCACATCGAATTAAATATTTTATTCACAGGTGAAGTGTGCCATTTTTGCTTCGGCAAAAATGCAGACTTCTATGTTCGCATTTCATCTGTGAATATTTGATTCGGTGTGGTAGCTAAATCGGGTCTGCATTTTTCGTGTGTGCTGATTTCGGTTGGCACACACTTTTTGTTTTTTAAGGAGGGTAGGAGAAAATATATTTCACGCGAAAATAGAAATGAAAGGATTTTTAAAATGAAGAAAGTAATTGCGTTTTTATTAGCAGGATTATTATGTTTTACCCTTTGTGCTTGTGGCGGAACACCTACCGCGGTTAAATCAAAATTAGGTGATACTGTTTCCACAAATATATTTGATTGTACTCTTATTCGAGCGGAATTTTCAGACGAAGTATGTAATTTTTTTGGAAGCACATTTCTCCTTCCTTGCGAAAAAAATCATTCCCACTCAGGAAACCCGTATACGGCAGATGAGGGATATCAATTGATGTGTTTTTCTTTTGAATTAAAATATTTAGGAACGACTGAATACAAATTAGGTTTAGGCAAGAACAATATGATGGATTTTATGGTAAAATTTGATGATACTTATGAATTTGACTCATTCGTCATTTCTGCTTCCACAAATCCCAATGAAAAATGGGAATCTCCATACAAACTGGAATCAGATAATTATATGCCCTCACTTTCTAATACAGCCTTTAACTTTGCTCCGTTAGAAGAGACTATCCACGAGTTCCGAGTTTACATCCCTGTTCCTAACCAAGTGGCTGAAAGCACGGATAAATCAGTAGATATCATAATTACTCTCTGTGATGAGGATATTGTATTTTCTGTAAGATAATACAATATGGGAGTCAGACTCGGCTACCCTTTTTTTATATTAACTCTCCAAAAGGCTTATATATTTAAAGACCGTTGTTCTGCTCAGGCCGCATACACTCGTAAACTCTGAAAGGTTCAGATTACTTTCATTTGGATTTTTGCCATTTTTTCACACTCCTTGATTGGTAAAAATGCGTTAAAAATCAAGGACATCGGTGAAAATAGAAAAAACTCAGAAACCATAAGGCTTCTGAGTTTTTTGGTGATCCATCGGAGATTCGAACTCCGGACACCTTGATTAAAAGTCAAGTGCTCTGCCGGCTGAGCTAATGGATCATTTTTTAACAGCTGATATATTCTATCCCAAAACTCAGGAAATGTCAATAGTTTTACATAAATTATTTCATTTTTTTGCTTTCATATACATTTTTACTTTTCGACCTTACTTATTTGGTTAAAATAAACCAATTTTCTCAGGTGGGTTTATTGAAATAAAGTGCGGAGTGTGGTATGATAAAAAACAGACGTGGGAATTGGTTTACCCCTCAGTCACTTCGTGACAGCTCCCCTTTCAGGGGCGCCGCACTAAGGTTTGCAGATTTATATTGGAAAGGTTGATATACATATGAAATATGTTGTAATTTTATACGACGGCATGGCCGACTATCCCGTGCCTGCCCTCGGTGGAAAAACTCCCATGATGTGCGCAAACAAGCCGTACTTTGATGCACTTGCAAAAAAGAGTGAGGTAGGTCTTGTAAAAACTGTTGCAGACTCCCTGAAGCCCGGCAGCGACGTTGCAAATATGAGCGTTATGGGCTTCGATCCTATGAAGTACTACACAGGCCGTTCACCTCTTGAGGCTGTAAGCATCGGCGTAAAGCTCAAGGACGACGACGTAACCCTCAGATGTAACCTTGTTACACTTTCAGAGGAGGAAAACTACAGCGACAAAACTATGGTTGACTACTCAGCAGGCGACATCAGCAGTGAAGAGGCAGCTGAGCTTATAAAGGCTGTGGAAGAAGCTTTCGGCAACGAAAAGTACAAGTACTATAGCGGTGTAAGCTACCGTCACTGCCTTGTTGTAAGCGAGGGTACTACCGACCTTGGCAATATGACACCTCCTCACGACATAAGCGGCAGAGTTGTTGGCGAATACCTTTCAAAGAGCGAAAACGCTTCTGAACTTATCTCTATGATGAAAAAGAGCTACGACGTTCTCAAGGATCATCCCGTTAACAAAAAGCGTATTGCTGAGGGCAAGCGTCCCGGCAACTCAATCTGGCTCTGGGGCGAAGGCAACAAGCCTATTCTCCCCCGTTTCAAGGATCTTTACAACCTTGACGGTGCGGTAATTTCAGCCGTTGACCTTCTTAAGGGTATCGGTATCAGCGCAGGTATGGACACTCCCGACGTAGAAGGTGCAACAGGCTACATTGACACCAACTTCAGCGGTAAGGCTGAATGTGCCCTTCAGATGCTGAAAGACGGCAAGGATTTCGTTTATATCCACATTGAAGCTCCCGACGAATGCGGACACAGAGACGAGCCCGAAAACAAGGTGAAGTCGATTGAGCTTATTGACGAGCTTGTGCTTAAGAGAGTGCTTGAAGGACTCGAGGAATACGACGATTACAAGATTATGATTCTCCCCGACCATCCCACACCTATCGTTACAAAAACTCACGCACGTGACCCCGTACCCTATATGATTTACCACAAGAGTGCAGAGAAAAACGGCGTTGAAACTATCAATGAAGAAACTGCAAAGGCTACCGGTGTGTTCATCGAAAACGGTGCGAGCATTATGGAGCATTTTGTGAAGGATTAAAAACCAAGGACGCCACACGGCGTCCTTTAATTTTGCACTTTGCATTTTGAATTTTGCATTTAATTTACTCTTCCATCTGCTTACCTAAAAAGCCTGCAGCCACCTGAGTGAGCTTTACGTCAGTCTGCCCCGGTACGCTGGGCCTTTCGTCGCAAAGAAGCGCAACTGCACCGAGAACATCACCTGCGCCGATTATGGGGCACATCACCGAAACCTGACGTTCCACTTCATCGCTTACAAAAAGTCTCTCCTTATCCACAGCGTAGCTGTATGGGCTTCGCTTTTCCATATAGCTTTCAAGAAGCGGTGAAACTCTTTTGTTCATAATATCCTTTTTTGGAATACCTGCTGCCGCAATCACATGGTCACGGTCGCAGATTACTGCTGTCATTCCCGTGGTACGGTTAAGCACCTCAGCGTACTGCTGTGTGCATGGGCCTAGCTCACCTATGGGTGAGTATTTTTTGAAAATTACTTCTCCGTCAGCCTGGGTATAAATTTCAAGTGCGTCGCCTTCACGGATTCGCATGGTGCGTCTTATTTCTTTAGGTATAACAACTCTTCCGAGGTCGTCGATTCTTCTCACAATCCCCGTTGCTTTCATCTGTCTTTCTCTCCTTAAAAATCAAATCGTGATGTTAGGATATGTAAAGAATGGGGATTTATACTGCTTTTTTGATTTTAAATTTAAAAGCGAGGTGGCTATATTGTGCCTTCCTCGCTCTTTTTCATTCTTCAAAAAAATGCTTTTCTACTGCACTGCAGATGTAATGATAAACCGGTAGGTGCAGCTCCTGAACTTTATACGTTTCTCTTTCGTCAGCACAGATTGTAACATCTGAGATTTCCTTGAGCTTTCCGCCGTCTTTACCTGTCAGCGCTATAACCTTTATTCCCTTTGCCTTTGCCACCTTTGAAGCCGCAACTACGTTTTGGGAATTGCCCGATGTGCTGATTGCAAAAAGCACGTCCCCTTCTACACCCAAAGCCAGAACGCCCTGAGCGTAGCACAGCTCTGAGGAAACGTCATTACCGTAAGCGGTCATAAGAGCAGTAAGCGACGGAAGTGAAATTGCAGGAAGTCCGCCCTGAAGAAGTGAAAGCTCTTTTTCTGTAAGAAGAGGGCACTTCTTTTTCATCGCTGCTTTTTGCTCTTGAGAAAGAGGTCTGCTTTTAAGAAAACCTTTCATCAGCTCCCCTGAAATATGCTCGCAGTCCGAGCTGCTTCCTCCGTTTCCGCAAAGAAGAAGCTTTCCGCCCTTTTCGTAGCAGTTTATTATCACTGAAACGGCTTTTTCAATGTCGTCTTTTGAGCTTTCAAGCTTCGGGTATCTGTTTATAAGTTCATTCATCGTTTTCACCTCAAGAAAGCACCGCACCGATTGCGGCGTAGTCACCGATTTCTTCGCCCAGCTTTGCCGGCACAACCTTGCAGCATTCACTGCTCACAGAAAGCGCCTCTTCTTTTATGATTCTCTCTGCGTGGTGCCACAAAAGGTCGTAGGCCCTTTCAAACACGCTTCCTATAACTATTTTTTCAGGGTTCAGTATATCAATCAGAAGCGAAAGACCCTTGCCTAAATTTTCGCCGCAGATTCTGTAAACTTCCTTTGCCGTTTCATCGCCTGACCTTGCTGCCTCAGCAATAGTTTTAGCTGTAACGTCTTCTGATTTTGTACCCTTTCTGAAATACAGCGGGTGCTCCCCTTTTTCAATTTTTTCCTCCGCTTTCGTTATACCAAGCCTTGCAATACCGCCGCCGCTGCAAAAGCCCTCGAAGGAACCTTTTTTACCGTAGCCCTCAGGGCCGTCATCACTTAATCTGATGTGTCCCACCTCGCCTGCGTTTGAGTTGGTACCGCTGTAAAGTCTTCCTCCTAGTATGAGCCCTGCACCGAGACCTGTTCCGAAGGTGAGAAAAATCATGTTCTGCGTATTCTGCCCTGCGCCAAATTTCCACTCGGCAACGGCTGAAGCGTTTGCATCATTCTGAAGCCTGGCAGGTACACCGTAATAATCGGAAAGCTGTTTTACAATTTCCACCTTGTCCCAACCGGGAAGATTAGGGGGTGAGAGGATTACTCCTTTTTCAGAATCCAGAGGTCCACCGCAGGAAATACCGATTAAATTAATATTTTCAGTTATGATTCCGTCAGCCATTTTAATAAGGCGGTTTATCATTTTTTCGGGAGTGACAGTTAAATCTGTGGGGCATTTTTTCTTTTTTAAAATGGTTACATTTTCTCCGTCCCACTCTGCAGTTACAACGGCGCACTTCGTTCCGCCGATATCAAATCCGAGAATAATCATACTGTCACCTCCTGAGTTTCTTTTTAAATTATATTACATTTTGCTTTTCTTGTAAAGTGCATAAAAAAAGGGGTCACGAAGATTTCGCCGGCACCACATAAGGCAGTTTTTGTTTCTCGAACAAAATTCCCTGTATCTTGCGGGAAAGCCTCGCAAGGCGACAGCCTTGCTGCATTTTTGGCTTCGATACAAGAAATTTTCAGTTCTTACGAAACTGCGAAGCACTTTAAAATGCGAAATAATTGTGCAAGAAAAGGCAAAAACCACCGATAATGCTGACGCATATCGGTGGTTTTTAACGCATTATTGTGCGGTTAGTT
>JBGVGM010000099.1:0-6875 GCA_045121655.1 Acutalibacteraceae bacterium
CTACGCTCCACTCCAAAGGCTTCAAAAATCATTATACTATACTTTGACTTTATTTTTTACAGAAAATGGGTCACATCTATTTACAACGCAGAAAAAAAAACTGAAAAAATTGTAAATTGCTATTGCATTTTACTTTTTGATGTGATATACTTCACTGGATAACGCACGCAAGGGGATTGGTATGCCCGTTTCGCCGTACTTACGGTGCTGTGTACCTTTGAACCTGCGGTGGTTAAAAAACAAAAGGAGGACATAACAATGTCAGTAGTATCAATGAAACAGCTTCTTGAAGCAGGCGTTCACTTCGGACACCAGACAAGAAGATGGAACCCGAAAATGGATAAGTACATTTTCGCAGAAAGAAACGGTATTTACATCATCGACCTTCAGAAGACCGTTAAGAAGCTTGAGGAAGCTTATGCTTTCGTTAAGGAAGTTTCAGAAAACGGTGGCGAAGTTCTTTTTGTAGGTACAAAGAAGCAGGCTATGGATTCAATCCGTGAGGAAGCAATCCGTTGCGGCATGCCCTTCGTAAACGCAAGATGGCTCGGCGGTATGCTCACAAACTTCGGCACAATCCAGACAAGAATCAAGAGACTTGCTCAGCTTAAGGCAATGGAGCAGGACGGCACATTTGCTCTTCTTCCCAAGAAGGAAGTTATCAAGCTCAACCTCGAAATTGAAAAGCTTGAAAAGTTCATGGGCGGTATCACAAGCATGAAGAAGCAGCCCGCTGCACTCTTCATCGTAGACCCCAGAAAAGAAAGAATTGCTGTTGCTGAAGCTCATAAGCTCGGTATTCCCATCGTTGCTATCGTAGATACAAACTGCGATCCCGATGAAGTTGACTATGTAATTCCCGGTAACGACGACGCTATCAGAGCTGTAAGACTTATTGCAGGTGCTGTTGCTGACGCAGTTATCGAAGGCAGACAGGGCGAAGCTAACGCTCCTGTAGCAGAAGCTGCAGAAGAAGCTGCTGAATAATTTTTGAACAAATAACCCCGTAATTTAAACGGGGTTTCTTTGAAGAATATACTTAGGAGGAAAAATATTATGGCATTTACAGCTAAAGACGTACAGGCTCTTCGTGAGAAGACCGGCGTTGGTATGATGGATTGCAAAAAGGCTCTTGTTGAAACAGACGGTGATATCGACAAGGCTATTGACATTCTCAGAGAAAAGGGTCTTGCATCAGCTGCTAAGAAGGCAAGCCGTGTTGCTGCTGAAGGTATTGTTGCTGCTTACAGCGACGCTAATGCAGGTGCTCTTGTTGAAATCAACTGCGAAACAGACTTCGTTGCTAAGGGCGAGCCCTTCGTAAATCTTGCAGCTAAGGTTGTTAAAACTGTTGTTGCTGCAAAGCCCGCAGATGTTGAAGCTCTTCTTGCTACAAAGGCAGTTGACTCAGACAAAACAGTTGATGAAGAAGTTCAGGAAGTATTCCTTGCTCTTCGTGAGAATATGAAGGTCCGCAGATTTGCACTTATCGACGGTCATACAGTAACATATATCCATGCAGGCGGTTCAGTAGGTGTTCTTGTTGCTTTTGATGTAGACGATGCAACAGCAGAAAATGCTGACTTTGTAGCAATGGGTAAGAACGTAGCAATGCAGATTGCTGCTATGAGCCCTGAATATTTAAGCAAGGCTGATATTTCAGACGAAGAACTTGCTAAGATGAAGTCAATCACAATTGACAGTGCTCTCAACAAGCCCGATTCACTTCCCATGCCCATTCTTAACAGCCTCATTGAAGAAGCTACAACTGCTAAGAAGTGGAGCGACGAAGACATCGAAATCTACAAGGGTCTTGATCAGAAGCAGAGAAAGAACTTCGTAAACTTCATTTCAAAGGAAGCTTATGCTACTCTTGCTGAAATCGCTGTTTCACGCAAGGCTGAAATTGCTGATAACAAGATCTTTGGTGGTCTTGTACAGGGTCGTCTTGCTAAGCAGATCAAGGAAGTTTGTCTTCTTGAACAGCCCTTCGTTCGTTCAGATCTCTTCGATGGCGATGTAAACGGCTATGTTAATTCAGTTGCTAAGACACTTGGCGCAGACATCAAGGTTTCAAGCTTTGTTCGTTTCGCTAAGGGTGAAGGCATTGAAAAGAAGGTTGACGATTTCGCTGCTGAAATCGCTTCAATGGTTAAATAAGCAATTGCCACTTATACAAAAGCGGTCCTATAAAACGGGCCGCTTTTTAAAGTTTAGGTGCATATTTTTATATCCAAAAAAATGTAATTTGAATATAAAAATGTACATTTAATTAATAAATATACAAAATTCTCTTGACAATTATGCATAATAGTGTATAATTGTCAGTTGTTAATGCATATTATTTCTTTTTGGCAGGTACTAGTATGATTAAAGTATTTATTGACGGTCAAGCCGGTACAACCGGTCTGCAGATTAAAGATAAGCTTTTAAAGCATCCCTTTGTTGAGCTTATTGAAATTGATAATGATAAACGAAAAGATGAAACTGAAAGACAAAAGCTGATGAATTGCGCTGATGTTGTTTTTCTTTGCCTTCCTGATGCTGCGGCAATTGAAGCAGTTAAGCTTGTAACCAATCCTGATACAGTCATAATTGATGCGAGCACTGCTCACCGAACAAATGCTGATTGGACATACGGCTTTCCAGAGCTTTCTGAGGAACAGTTTAATAAAATCAAGAGTTCAAAAAGAATTGCAAACCCAGGTTGCCACGCTTCAGGCTTTGTCTCAATTGTTTATCCTCTTGTTGAAAGTGGAATAATGCCTACTGATTATCCTGTAACCGCTTTCAGTATTACGGGCTACAGCGGCGGCGGAAATAAAATGATAGGTGAGTACGAATCTCCTGAAAGAGAGGAAGATTTAGGAACACCCCGTCAGTACGGACTTTCGCAGATGCATAAGCATCTTCCTGAAATGAAGCAGGTCTGCGGACTTGACGATTATCCCGTGTTTATGCCGGTAGTAAGTGATTACTATTGCGGTATGGCTGTATCTGTGCCTGTTATGACTAAGCATCTTAGTAAGAAAATAACGCTTCAGGAAATGCACGATTTTCTCAGTGGATTTTACAAAGGTAGCAAATTTATAGATGTAGCCTACGCACCTGAAAGCGGTTTTCTTTCACCTTTAGGTCACGAGGGTACTAATAAGCTTACAATATACGTAAACGGCAACGATGACAGAATTGTACTTACTTCCGTTTTTGATAATCTGGGAAAAGGTGCTTCATCAGCAGCTGTTGAAAATATGAATATAGCTATGGGCTTTGACGAAACAACAGCACTTTAATTTATATAAAAGAGGTATAGGATTATGAAATTTATAGATGGCGGTGTAACTGCTGCAAAAGGTTTTATGGCTTCAGGTATTCACTGCGGTATTAGAAAGAATCAGACAAAGAAAGATCTTGCCATGATTAAGAGCGAAAACCTTTGTTCTGCTGCTGCAGTTTATACTCAGAACAAGGTTTACGGTGCACCAATTACCGTTACAAGAAACAATATATCTGACGGCTATGCTCAGGCTGTTATCGTAAACAGCGGTAACGCAAACACCTGTAACAGCGACGGAGTTGAAAAGGCAGAAATGATGTGCGATATTGCAGCAAAGGCTCTCGGTGTAAAAGCTGAAGATGTTATTGTTGCTTCAACCGGTGTAATCGGAATGAGCCTTGACGTAACTCCGATTGCAAACGCTGCAGACGAGCTTGCTGCTCAGGTTTCGGAAAACGGCGGACACGACGCAGCCGAAGCAATAATGACAACTGACACCAAGGCTAAAGAATGTGCTGTTGAGGTAGTAATTGACGGAAAAACTGTAACTCTCGGAGCTTGCTGTAAGGGTTCAGGTATGATTCACCCAAATATGGCAACTATGCTTTGCTTTATGACTACCGATGCTGCCATCAGTCCTGAAATGCTTCAGAAAGCACTCAGTGCAGTTGTAGTTGATACTTTTAATATGATTTCTGTTGACGGCGATACATCAACAAACGATATGGTCTGCATTATGGCAAACGGTAAGGCAGGCAACGCAGAAATCAACTGCGAGGGTGAAGCTTTTGAAATCTTCAAGGCTGCTCTTATGGAAGTATCAGTAAAGCTTTCAAGAAAAATTGCAGGTGACGGTGAAGGTGCCGAAAGATTACTCGAATGTATAGTTAAAAACGCGCCCGATGTTGCTACTGCTAAAAATATTGCTAAGTCCATCATCTGTTCTTCACTTGTAAAAACTGCAATGTTCGGTTCAGATGCAAACTGGGGCAGAATTCTTTGTGCAATCGGTTACACACCCGGTGATTTCAAGGTTGATACAATTGATGTTGTTCTTTCAAGTGTCAAAGGCAGTGTTAAGGTATGCGAAAACGGTTTCGGTATTGAATTCTCAGAGGAAAAAGCAAAAGAGATTCTTCTTGAAAGCGAAATCAAACTTGAAATTGATATGAAACAGGGAACAGCTGACGCAACTGCATGGGGCTGTGACCTTACTTACGATTATGTAAAAATCAACGGCGACTACCGCACATAAGAAGGTGTAAAAATGGACGAAAAACTTATTACAGACAGCATGAAAGCCGACATACTTATTGCGGCACTTCCGTACATTCAGAAGTATTACGGTAAGACAGTAGTTGTAAAATACGGCGGTAATGCTATGATTGACCCTGAACTAAAAAAGGATGTTATGAGCGATATTATTCTTCTCACTCTCGTTGGTGTAAAGATTGTACTTGTACATGGCGGCGGTCCTGAAATCAGTTCACTTCTCGGTAAGCTGGGCATCGAATCTAAATTCGTTAACGGTCTCAGATACACTGATACTGACACTGCTGAGGTTGTTCAGATGGTACTTGCAGGTAAAACAAATAAAGATCTTGTTTCACTTGTCGAAGTCTGCGGCGGTAAGGCTGTAGGCCTTTGCGGTATTGACGGCGGAATGATAAAGGCTAAAAAGGTTGACGACGGTGTTAACGATTATGGCTTTGTGGGCGATATTGTAAGCGTTGACCCTTCACCAATAAAGAAGATTCTTGAAGAAAATTACATTCCCGTTATTGCAACTGTAGGCTCTGATGAAAACGGTCAGGTATATAACATCAACGCTGATACTGCAGCAGCTGAAATTGCCGCAGCACTTGATGCAGAAAATATTATTACTCTTACAGATATTCCCGGGCTGATGAAAGACGTAAACGATAAGAATTCTCTTATTCCTGAAATTCACGTTGATGAAATAGATTCGCTTATTGAAAGCGGTGTAATCTATGGCGGTATGATTCCGAAGGTAAGAAGCCTCGAAGCCTGCGTTAGAGCAGGCGTTAAAAAGGCTGTTATGATTGACGGCAGAATACCTCATTCAATTCTTATTGAAATGTTCTCAAACGAAGGTATAGGCACACTTATGTCAATGTGAGGTAATAACTATGAGCAATTTTGATATGATAAAAGAGCAGGACAGATCCTATGTTGCCAACACATACGGCAGATTTGATGTTGCAATCAAAGAAGGTAAAGGAGCAATCTGTAAGGATTTCGACGGTAAGGAGTACGTTGATTTTTCAAGTGGTATCGGCGTAAACTCCCTTGGCTTCTGCGACGATGGTTGGGTTAAAGCTGTAACAGAGCAGCTGATGACTATGCAGCATATTTCAAATCTTTATTATACAAAGCCTTGCGCTGACGTAGCTGAAGAGCTGTGCAAAAGAACTGGTATGAAAAAGGTATTCTTTTCAAACAGCGGTGCGGAAAGCAACGAAGGTGCAATTAAATGCGCAAGAAAGTACAGCTACACTAAATACGGTGAAGGCAGAAGCAAAATCGTTACTTTACAGAACTCTTTTCACGGAAGAACAGTAACTACTCTTGCAGCAACAGGTCAGGACGTTTTTCACAAGAATTTCTTCCCGTTTACTGAAGGTTTTGTATTTACTCCTGCAAACAATAAGGAAGCTCTTGAAAAAGCTTTAACTGATGATGTATGCGGACTTATGATGGAGCTGATTCAGGGTGAAGGTGGAGTAATGCCCCTTGAGTATGAGTTTGTTAAATATGCAGAAAAGCTCTGCGAAGAAAAAGATATAATTCTTATTATAGACGAAGTGCAGACCGGTGTCGGCAGAACAGGTGAGCTTTTTGCATTCCAGAATTACGGAATTAAGCCCGATGTTGTTTCATGTGCAAAAGGAATCGGCGGCGGTCTTCCTCTTGGCTGCGTAATGTTCGGTGAAAAGACAGAATTTACGCTTGTGGCAGGTGATCATGCAACTACTTTCGGCGGAAATCCGGCAATTACTGCAGGTGCTAAGTATATTCTGGAAAGAATGAACAAGGAATTTCTTTCAGAAGTAAAGGCAAAAGGGGAGTATATCAGCGAAAAAGTTCTGAAAATGCCCCACGTAGAGGGTGTTGACGGTATGGGCCTGATGTTAGGTATCAGACTCAGTGACGGCATTAAGAGTGCAGATATCGTAAAAAAAGGCATAGAATACGGTGCACTTCTTCTTACTGCTAAAGCAAAAGTCAGACTTCTTCCGCCACTCTCAATAACATACGAAGAAATCGACAAAGGTCTTGAAGCACTCAGAAAGGCGCTTGAATCTGTATAATAGAATATAAGTCCTTTAGCCTGAGAAAAATTTAGCTAAATGTATGTGATAAAATGATGTGACCCAATAAAAAAGAGAAGTAACTTCAAAATATGGTATAATGAATCTGCTACAAAACATTTACCAAAGAAAGAAGTACTTCTCATGAATATGATAACACAAGAAGCAAGAAAAAAGCAAGATATAGTTAAGCAAGCAATAAAAAACGGAAAAAGTTATACAAGCAGGAAATACGGAGTAAGTTTGTCAACATTAAAGCGGTGGTG
>JBGVGM010000100.1:0-5283 GCA_045121655.1 Acutalibacteraceae bacterium
CGATATCTGCAACTGTAAACGAGCTTGCAAGTCCGCTGCTTGGCAATTTTATGTTTATGATAATTGCCATAGTCCTGCTGGTGTTCGGACACGGGCTCAATATGATACTGAATGTTCTGTCTGTTATTGTTCACGGAATCAGACTGAACACTTTGGAATTCTCATCACATCTTGAGATGTCCTGGAGCGGACACAAATTCAAACCATTTAAAGAACAAATTGATTAAAAAAGGAGAATTACTATGAATTTAGGTTTATTAGGAACAGCATTAGCAATGGGTATTGCCGCTATCGGTTCTGCAATCGGTATCGGTATCGCAGGTCAGGCATCAATCGGTGCGTGGAAAAAATGTTATATGACAAATAAGGCGGCACCCTTCATTCTTACAGTTTTCGCAGGTGCACCTCTTACACAGACTATTTACGGCTTCCTGCTTATGCAGCAGATGAAATCAGCAACAGCAGACCCCTCTTTCCTTTTTGGCCTCGGTATAGCTTCAGGTCTTGCAATGGCTGTTTCAGCTTTTGTCCAGGGTAAGGCAGGTGCCGCAGGTGCAGACGCTCTTGCTGAAACAGGCAAAGGTTTCTCACAGTACATCACCGTTGTCGGCCTCTGTGAAACAGTAGCACTGTTCGCTCTCGTTTTCAGTATGGTAGCGTTAGGATAATATGAAAAAACAACTGCTTCGTGTATCCACAACACATATTATATTGTTGAGCTTTTTAATAACGATATTGATAGGCACAGTATTGCTTTGCCTTCCTATAAGCTCAGCCGATGGAAAACCGACTTCTTTTTTAGATGCGCTTTTCACCGCAACGACCTCAACCTGTGTTACGGGCTTGGTTGTAACACCGACCGTTTCCTCTTGGAGTGTTTTTGGGCAGGTTGTAATTTTGATACTGATTCAGATCGGCGGTCTTGGTGTTATTACCATTATGTCAGGACTTATGATACTTCTGCACAAGAAAATAGGGATCGGTGACAGGCTGCTCTTGCAAGATGCATTTAATCTGAATTCTCTGTCGGGGCTTGTCCGGTTCGTAAAAAAGGTTGTAGGCGGAACACTTATAATAGAAGGTATCGGTGCTCTGCTTTATATGACGGTTTTTATACCTGAGTTCGACGCAAAAGGAATATGGATATCGGTCTTCACTTCCGTTTCTGCCTTTTGTAATGCAGGAATTGATATTATTGCCGAAAACAGTCTTTGTAATTATGTTCTCAATCCCATTATCAATATTGTTACGTGTGCCTTAATTATATTAGGCGGTATCGGTTATATCGTTTGGTGGGATGTGCTCAGGGTTTTAAAACTCGCCCGAACTAAGAAAGTAAAATTTTTCAGAGACCTTACTCTCCACAGTAAAATCGCTATTGCGGCAACTTTAATTTTGATTTTTGTGGGTGCAGCTTTCATTTTTGCGTTTGAGTATAACAATCCGCAAACAATGGGAGATTATACTTTGCTTCAAAAAATAGAAGTGTCCTTGTTTCAATCGGTTACAACGAGAACCGCCGGATTTGCAACAGTGCCGCAAGAGAATCTTACAAATGCAAGTGCTATCGTGTGTTTGCTTTTGATGTTTATCGGCGGCTCACCCGTTGGCACAGCCGGAGGAATCAAAACCGTTACCTTTGCCGTTATTATTGTGGCGGCGATTGCCTCTATTCGTAATAAAGAGGATACCGAGGTGTTTGGCAGACAGCTTACAAAACAGGCGGTCAGCAAAGCGGTTGCCGTTACCTATATGTCGTTTATCATTATGTTTACTTCAACGGTTCTGCTTTCTGCCGTAACAGATGCAAATGCACTCGATATTGTTTATGAAACGGTTAGTGCTACCGCAACCGTAGGTCTCACAAGAAATCTTACGGTATCCCTCGATAGCATCGGTAAACTCATTATTATCATAACAATGTACCTTGGCAGAGTTGGCCCAATATCACTTGCCGTTGCCTTTAAGAGAAACAAGGATAATCAAAATATCGTAAGAAACCCAATCGAAGAAATCAGTGTGGGATAAGAAGGGATAAATTATATGAGTATCAATAAAACCTATGCAGTATTAGGTCTCGGCAGATACGGAAGAGCCGTTGCGGAAGAACTTGTAAACAATGGTGCAGAAGTTTTGGCTGTTGACATCGATCAAAATAATGTTAATAATGCAATTGAAACCATACCCGTTTGCAAATGCGCCGATATTACTGAGCCGGAGACGATTAAAAGGCTCGGTATTTCCAATATCGATGTTGTTATCATTGCTATAGCAAGTAATCTTGAAGCAAGCGTTTTGGCGGTAACGCTCTGCAAGGAAGCCGGTGTTCCCACCGTTATTGTGAAATGCGGCAACGAAATGCACCAAAAGATTTTAAGTCGTGTGGGTGCCGACAGAGTGATTTTCCCCGAAAAAGAATCAGGAACAAGACTTGCTAAAAATCTGCTTACATCGGGCTTTTCCGAAATGATAGAGCTTTCCGATGAAGTGTCTATGGTAGAAATAGACGTAAGAGATGAGTGGGTTGGTAAAACGCTGATAGAACTTAGCCTTCGCAAAAAATATTCTGTTAACGTTGTTGCAATACGAAACGGTGATAAGATCAGTACAATGGTTGATCCTGCGCTCCCGCTTGAAAAAGGAATGCAGCTTATCGTTATTGCTAATACCTTGAAACTGCAAAAGTTGAAATAATGCGGTGAATGTATGAAAGAACATAAGAAAAAACTGATTGTGCCGATTATCGTAACCGCTATTATGGTTTTGTATTACATTGCTTATTTTGGCTTTTTGATAGCACTGATAGATGGCATTTGGAAATGGCTTTTGGGAATTATTCCCCTTGCTTTTACAGCTGTTATGCTCAAAGTTTGCATAGAAAGAATAAATGAAATAAAGAAAGGTGAAGAAGATGATCTTAGTAAATACTGATTACATCAGCGGCAAAGAACTCGAAATGTTAGGTCTTGTAAAAGGAAGCACCATTCAGTCAAAGCACATAGGAAAGGATATTTCCCAAAGCTTTAAGACCTTGGTCGGAGGCGAACTTAAATCCTATAACGAGATGATGAACGAAGCACGTGCTCTTGCCACCAAAAGAATGGTCGCAGAAGCTGAAGAACTCGGTGCGGATGCTATTGTTAATATCCGCTATGCATCCTCTGCCATAATGCAGGGCGCAGCCGAAGTTATAGCATACGGAACAGCAGTTAAATTTATTAAATAAGCAACAACCCATTTCACCGCAAGTGAGCGGTTTTCTTATCTCTTAAAGCAAGCCGATGTTTCTGTAAGCAGGCGCATCGAGTTCCTTAGCAATAATTTTGTACGGTACGCTTTTCAAAATCAATTCGTGAAGTATTGCTATGGCAAGTACGTTTTCCACCATGGACATTACTACATAGTCATCCAAGTTGCAAACTTAACATTTGGTATCAAATTGTTAAGTTCAAATATTTCAGAAATTTCAGTTTTTGCACCTTTTTCAAGAAGCATAAAAGGTTCATTGCAAAGAGCAGTTACGGGAATTTTTCACGGTCCTTCAATAGATGCTTTTCGGGGATTGTTGCCATCAGTTTATCTTTCAGACATATTTTCAACCAAGGTGAAAAACATATGTATTATGCCGTTTTCTATGTATGCGGCAGGGTCACGGTAGTGTGTACTGTTTGTGAAGCAGAAATTAAGAGTCGTGAATATACAACCGAATTAACATTAAGTCAAAAAAATGCTGTAATTTGTGCATATGATGAAATTTCATTTTGGCATTGTGGTCCCAATTTCTTAATACATGATGTTCTCGTTGATTTTATGATTTTTCTGTTTCGGATTCTAAACTTGCCGTTGAACATATGACAGTTGATTGGGATGAGCAGGCGGTGCTTTATGCTAAAGAAAATTGTGAAGGCTCATCAAGATCCGGACTTGCAGAAGAAATGCGATATTATGGCTTCAATAATGCTCAGATTGAAAAGGCATTAAAAGAAGTCGGATATTAAAACTCTAATAACTATATAACAATAATTTCGTGGTGTCGGTGAAAACCGACACCATCTTTTCTTTTTCGAAAAAGTTCTTGACAAATAAACAAATGTTCTGTATAATAATAAATTGGCAAATAATGTATTTGCCCTATAACTAAATATAATCTGAAACACATATTTTTTACTTATTGGCTTTATGCCAACACATATTATCTGACCGAAAAAGTATAGTCCGATACTCGGTTAGTAACATACGGACAGTTAGAGCTTAAACTTTAAGCCGTTACATAGTTTCAGTGCAAACTGTGCGAGAGGATGAAATGTCTTCCCGCTATTTGTGCTGTCTATGTGACGGCTTTTTTGTTGTGCAAATTTTACGAAAATAAAAAAGTTTCAAGAAAAGTCGTTTTTTCGAGCTCTCTAAATGCCTACCAATTAGAGGGATATTTTTCTCCCATGCACCTTGACAACTGAATGACCGTACGAAAGTGATATGACTTTGCGATGATACGAGCAAGGCAACGTTGCGGTGAGATTCCGGAGCAGGAACTATTTCGGGTGAAACGGCAAAAGCCTGTATAAAAGCTACTACAGCCACCTTGAATATTTTCTGATATATCAGGAACATTTTCAGACACTCAATTCCCATTTATATATAGAGCAAGTTTGTTCATTTTCCTGCGTACATACGTACACTTGTACGCACGTACGCAGCGGAATCACATAAATCTCATATATATTTTTTCTGCATTATGGTGAGCAAGACATAAAAATTTGTGCGGTATATAAGTAGAACTACATACACTGACCTACCCTGCGGCAAGGAGGTTAAATAAAACGAAAGGAGTAAAACATAGGAAGCCGAAGAAAGGAGGAAAAAGAAATGAAAAAAGGTTCAGATGACAAATTTTCACCTGATGAGTTTGGTGTTGAGTGTCCTGCATGGGCAGACGGAAAAATAATCAACGAGGCAATATTTTGTGAGGAGTTTCTTAGTAAGCATAAAATTCTCTTCTCGGCCGGTTCATTCTTTACTACCGAAGGTAGGGTTGTTGACGAAATACTTCTTAAGAGAATGGTGTTTGATGAACTTAAAATCTGTGCAGCTGCTAATGTACCGCAAAAGATTTCTAATATCGTTGAGCTTTTAAAAATACAGGCACTTGATGAAACCTTTGCACCCGAAACAGACAGAATACACCTTGAAGACGGCACACTTTATTTTAACGGTTGCTTTGTCGATATCAAAGAAAGTGTTGTACGAACAAGGCTTCCTGTAAGGTACAATCCTTATGCACCG
>JBGVGM010000101.1:0-18442 GCA_045121655.1 Acutalibacteraceae bacterium
CATCAAATCCGGCGTTGCAAAAAGCTGATACCGAATGAAAAACCGCCATTCCGATACCTTTTAAACCATGGTCTTTACAGAACACAGGCATCATAATTAAAGCTCCTGCAAATTCAATTGCAAAGGTCATCTTAAGAATAAACTGTGTCAATCTGATGATTCCACCCATTTTAGGCGCGGCAATTGTTTCCTGAATAGTGCTTCTTTGCATTAAAGATATTTTTCTTCCTGATAAAAGTGCAAAAGATGCTGCTACCGTTACAACACCGAGCCCGCCGATTTGAATCAGGATAAGAATAACGCTTTGACCGAACACAGACCAATATGTTGCAGTATCCTGAACTACAAGACCTGTAACGCAAACAGCAGAGGTCGAAGAGAAAAGAGCATCACTAAAAGATGTAAAGTTGCCGCTTTGTGACGATATCGGAAGCATAAGAAGGAATGCACCGATTATTACCACACAAGCAAAGCCGAGAATAATGATTTGGAATGAGGATAACCGTTTTTTTCTGTAAATCAGGTCAGACATAATACACCTCCTTATCATTTTTACACCTAAATTATACTATTTTAAACTTTAAGAGAGTATTAGGTCATTCTTTTTCGTGTTAAGATTGCATTAAGATACATACATTTTTTAACCATTGACAAAAGAGAGCATTTGTTCTATAATCATAAGCACAATTAAATAAAGCGACTTTAAATCGTGCAAGCGGAGCAGTACCTCTACAGGCTGAAAATCTTCCAAGCGCCGTATGAAGTTGAATGTACATATCTTTCAAAAGAGCAACACACAGCAAATACCTACATATCAGTGTTGCAGAGACGAAAGAACCCACTTTCTTAATCGCGTAAGCGGGGCAGGACTCTGTTTTCAGAGCTGAAAAACCACCAAGCACCGTAACGAAAGTCGATTGGATGTGGGATAACTATGTCCATTCGAGTTCGTACGGTGCTTTTTTGTTGTGCAATTTTAACAAAAATAAAAAAGTTTTCAATTTTGGTTAATTTTTTGCCTTTATAAACCCTTACCCCTTGAAGATATCGAAATGGGATATGTAACTACCGTAATGGTAAAAGACTTATCCCGTCTCGGCAGAGATTATGTTTCGGTCGGTCATTACACAGATAACTTTTTTCCAGAGCATAACATCAGATTTATAGCGGTCAATGACTTGGTTGAAAGTAATGACGGTGATAACGAAATCGCACCGTTCAAAAATATTATGAATGAAATGTATGCCCGTGACATAAGTCGCAAAGTCAGAAGCTCACACCGTATAAGGGGTAATCTCGGAGAACCGTTATCTCAACCGCCATACGGGTATATGAAGGACCCGCAAAACAAAAAGAAATGGATTGTTGATACCGAAGCCGCAGAAGTAGTCAAGAGTATCTTTGCAATGTGCATTGAAGGTAAAGGCAATGAAACTATTGCCCGTATCTTACATCACCACCACGGGTTAATATCTTCTATCCTTGCAACAGCCGTTCAGTGGCAGGTTATATTCTCTAACCCTTGTGACAGAGTGAAGCCGCCAAAGGTCGGAAAGCCTGATCCGAAGTATCTTGATGAAGTCCAGGCAAGAGAAATGATTGAGCTATTGCAAGATGAAGACACACAGTTCAGGGTAATGGTTGAATTGCTTATGTTTACAGGTCTGAGAAGGGGTGAGCTTCTTGGCTTGGAGTGGTCTGATATAGACTTTGAAAACGGAATCATTACTGTGAATAAAAGCACTCTTTATTTATCTGAAAAAGGTGTCTTTGAAGATGAAACCAAAACAACAGGCTCAAATCGATCTATTAAAGTCACTCAGGGTGTAATTGATTTACTGAAAGAACAAAGGACACATCAATCATTGCAAAGGCTCAAAATGGGTGATAAATGGCAAAATTCAAACAAAATTTTCACCGCTGTAAACGGTTCACCTCTTAACCCAACATATTTAACTGCTAAATTCAGAAAGTTCAGGCAGAAGCATAATATTGAAGGTATTTGCATTCACGGATTGAGACATACCAATGCAACGCTTCAGATCGCAGCTGGTACACCGCTTACAACTGTTGCACACAGATTAGGTCACGCCAATGCAAGTACAACAACGAAAATATATGCTCACGCTATAAAATCAGCTGATGAAATGGCAGCTCAGGCGTTAGCAGATATATTAACACCTACCAAAACAGCTATAAGAGCATAAAAAATTGACCGCAACCCATTTAACCGGGAAGTGGTCATTTTTATATGAAAAAGTGGCATTTTTGTTCAATAAGCGGCAAATAAGTGGCAAAATACCTATATGAGGGCTAATGCAGAAAAAAGAAAAAACCCTCGAAGCCTTACGCTACAAGGGTTTTCAGCTGGTTGCGGAGACAGGATTTGAACCTGCAACCTCCGGGTTATGAGCCCGACGAGCTACCGGGTTGCTCCACTCCGCGATATATCACTTTCTCAAGTGCTTAGCTATTATACTACAACAACCTGAGAAAGTCAATACTTTTTTTAAAAAAACTGAAAATTATTATTCGACTTAATTTTCACTGTCGGATTTAGTAGCTTTTGTTGAGTTTTCCTGTTTTTTGGTAGTTGTTTCTTTTGTGGTGGATTCTTTTTTCTTGGTTGTGCTTTCTTTCTTTTTAGTAGTGGTTTCCTTAGTGGTGGTTTCAGGTTCTTCGCCCCACACTGAAAGCACAATTTCGGTACCCTTTTCAAACTCAAGGCCGGCAACCTTATCCATAAGGTAAACCTCGTTTGCTTTGTTATCGCCGTTGTTTTCCATCACTTCTTTTTTTACTGTGAAGCCACGTTCTTCAAGCTCTTTCTTAGCTTTATTGAACTGCATACCGATTACGTTTGGAAGCTCAATGGGCTTTGTGCCGAGGCTTACAACAACAGTAATTGTTGTTCCGGAAAGAACACTCTCACCCTTTTCGATGCTCTGATTGATAATAGAATCCTTGGGAACGGTTTCGCTGTAATCCTCAGTGAGAATTATGTTGAATCTTTCGTTGAAGTTTTCGTTTGTGAGAATACTGTCACGTGTGTGACTTGTAAAATCGGGAACGGTTACATAAGCTTTCTCAGTAATCTCAGGAGCTTCTGTTGTTGTGGTGTCATAAGAGGGGACGTATACATCGGTTGTTTCCTTGTTCATAGGAAGAAAAGCGAATGATGAGAAGGCTTTGTCAAGGAAAGGTACCTCAACACTCTTATAAAGAACAGTTGCATAAAGAGCACAGAAGAGAACCGAACAGATAATAACTGCAGCAAAGAAAGTAGTAAGTGCAAGAGAAACAAGTGACATTGATGATGACTTTTTCTGCTGTCTTACAGGCTGTTCTTCAGCTTCGTATTCCTCATACACCTCGCTTTTATAGGCATCTTTATGCTCCTGTGAGCTTTCCTCTGAATGTACCTGAGGTGCAGCTGCCACGTTTCTCGGGACGCTGATGGGAGCAAGGGAGCTGATTACTTCATCAATGGATGAAATTCTGTTCTGAGGATATACGGAAAGGCTCTTTACAAAGCAGTCGATAACCTTGCTTGAAAGAGTCGACGCAACTGCAGCGGGGAGCACCATAGTGTCCTTTGTGGCCCTTTTTGTTGCAACGGGAGGAACAAGACCTGTGATTGAATAATAAAGAAGCGCCATAACTGAATATACGTCGGAACAAGCCTTAACCGTAGCACTTTCACCGTAAAGCTCAATGGGAGAGAAGCCGGGAACAGGTCTCATTCTGAGCTCTTCTACTGATGAATAGCACTGCGGAATTGAAAAAGCCATAATGTGAAGCTTACCGTCTGAGCCAACGTGAATTGTGTTGGGTGAGATGCTGCCGTGCATAATGCCGGCTGAATGAAGCTTCTGAAGGCAGGAGAGAACAGGCTTGAAAGCACTGTGGGCTCTTGCCCAGGAAAGAGGCTTTTTGGTTTCCTCAAAGAATGCTTTGAGGGTAATGCTGTCGAGATATTCAGATATAGCGTAAACTGTACCGTTTGATTCAATTATATCCTGAACCTTGGGAAGGCAAGGCTCAGCTTTGAACATATCAAGACCACGCCAAAGACTGAGGAAGCTTTCACGGCAGTTCTGGAACATGGTATCGTAGCCGAGCTTGACAGTGATATTGCTTTCGCCCTTTTCTCTCGAGAGAATCTTTGAGGGGAAAAATTCGGCAATACTGAGAACAGTATCGGAATAAAGGTCACGGCCGAGATATGTTATGGAATCGTTTGCAAGGTGAAGCACCTTACCTATAAGGTATCTGCCTGAAACGATTGTACCTGCCTCAAGAGCAGGGGAGTTGTTTTCTGTTTCTGTATTATAAAAGCAGCTGGGGCATACACTTACGCCTTCTTCAATAGGCTCCATGCAGCCGGGACAGTATTTTCTGTTATCAGCCATAGGATTGCACCTGACTTTCATCGTATTGATTCACTCTAATTTTACATAAAATACGTGAAAAAGTCAAGGGCGGCAAAAATGGATAGCTTTATGCGGCGTAATTTCTTCTTGCGTTTCTGTCTGAGCGGTTGATTTCTGAAGAAGAGGGAACTCTTTTAATCTGCGCCTGACGGGAATTGTTTCTGCTTTGTGCCTTAGTTTTAGCTCTTTTCTTTTCTGCCTTTTTTCTGTCGTGTTCCTCCTCAAGCATAAGAAGCTTATCTTCGAAAACAAGCATAAGAAGAATTATACCTGCAAGTGTCCAGAAAAATATACTGAAAGATCCTAATGTAAACATATTTTGTTCCTCCTTAACGAACATTCGTTCTGTATTACACTTAGAATTATAGCAGAAAAAATCGAAAAGTCAAGACAAATGTTCGATAAATTTCATTTTGCAGTCCAGAAAAACGTACTTTGCTAAATTTTTCTCAATTTTTTGTCATGATGTCAAAAAGAAAGACAGAATTTTGTTGAATTTGCCGTAGGTTAAATTTTGGAAAATAAATGAAAAATCCTTTTTCTTATGCTATAATGTAAATTGTGTTAATATATAACTACTCATAAGGAGGAAATATTATGATTAAACCCGCAATTAAAAAAGAGTTTTACTTCCCCTCAGTGTCAGGTCTTGCTGACATTCATGCAGCTTCTTACCTTCCCGACGGTAAAGAAGTGAGAGCAGTTCTTCAGATTGCTCACGGTATGGCTGAGCATCTTGAAAGATACGAGCCTTTTATTGATGTGCTTTGCGACAGCGGTATTGCTGTTTACGTGAACGACCATCTCGGCCACGGCAAGAGCGTTAAAAATGACGATGAGCTCGGATACTTCGGCGAAAAAGAAGGCTGGAAGAATTTCATTGAGGACTGCTACAAGCTTACAAAAATTGCAAAAGAGGAGAATCCCGGCAAGCCTTATATCTTGTTCGGTCACTCAATGGGCTCTTTCGTTGCAAGAGCATACTGCATCAAATATGCTCACGAGCTTACAGGCGCGGTTTTCTGCGGTACTGCAGGTCCTAACCCTGCTGCAGGTGTTGGCTCAATGCTGGCTTCAGTTATCGGTAAGATAAAGGGCGACCACCACAGAAGCACACTCGTTGATAAAATTGCTTTTGGCTCGTACAATAATAAGTTTGAAAAGAGAACACCTTTCGACTGGCTTTCAAGAGACGAATTCCAGGTTGATAAGTACGTTGCTGACAAGTATTGCGGTTTCCTCTTTACTGCATACGGTTACCGTGACCTCACATCACTTCTCGGATATGTTTCAAAGAAAGAATGGTTTGAAAGACTTTGCAAGGACCTTCCCGTACTTATGATTTCAGGTGCTATGGACCCTGTAGGCGGTTTCTCAAAGGGCGTTGATACTGTATATGACAAGCTTACAGCTGCAGGGAAGAAGAATCTCAAGAAAATTCTCTATCCAGGCGGAAGACACGAAATTCTCAACGAAAGCGCACTCTTCGACAAGGTTTGCGAAGACGTAATTGCTTGGATTAACGAAATAGTATGATTATGAAAAATGAAACTTACATAATAGAAAACAGTTTAATAAAAAAAGAGCTTATAATTGAAAAAGGAAGAATCAGAGGTTTTTCCTATTTCAATAAAATTTCGGGCAAAAGCCTCACTGCTGAAAAGGGCAGTGAGGTGTTTGAAATTTCCTTCGGAAACGGTTTTATTCCTAAAGTAATCAAGTCAGGCGACCTGAGAATCAAAGGAACAAAGGAGATAATTGAAAGATTTTCAAAAATCCATCAGATTTATTTTGAACCTGTTAAAGTGAAGGACAGTGTGATTTCTCTGACTTTGGTTTATGAAATCGGTGAAAATGATTTCTTTTTGAGAAAGCACCTTGAAATCTCCTATGATAAATATGGCAGAAAGCCACTCATTCTTGATTACATTGATTTTGAAAAAATGGCTTTTGACCCCGCTCTTTCCTATTGGACAGTACCCGAACAGAAGAATTCCCATATTCCCGGCTTTGCCCTAGGTTTAGGTCAGCCGGTTTATGTTGACAGTATGTTCTTCGGCTTTGAGTTCCCCGTTTGCCTTACAGAGATCAAAAAGTTCAGAACCTCTGTTAAGTACTATAACGGAAAGCCGCTGAGAAAGCTTACGGGATCAGATAAATTTGTATCGGAAAGCTTTGTGGCAGGTTGCGGTGACGGAAGTCTCAGAGAACAGGTACAAAAGGCATTCTTTAGCTACATAAAAACTATTTCAAAGCCCATAAAGCTTCGCAGACAGTACAACTCCTGGTACGACCATATGTTGAATATAACCAAGGAAAACGTAACTTCATCTTTCCTTGAAATAGAAAAAGGACTTACCAATGCAGGTGAGCCTGTTCTCGATTCCTACGTTGCTGACGACGGTTGGAACGATTACAGCAAGGATTTCTGGAGCTTTAACGAAAAGTTCCCCGATGAGCTTTATCCGTTTTCACATCTCAGCGAAGCCTTAGGCTCAAATTTCGGCTTGTGGCTGGGTCCGAGAGGCGGCTATACTTCCGATACTCCAAAGTTTGCAAAACAAATAGAAAAGGCGGGCTACGGCTTTGTAAACAAGCAGGCATTTGATATCTGCGTTGCAAGTGAAAAGTACCACAGAAAGACCACAGATATGATGTTGGATTTTGAAAACAGATTCAACCTCAACTACTGGAAGCTTGACGGCTTTGCGCAAAGACCTTGTAAAAGCAAAAACCACGACCATATGACCGGCGGATATAAAAATATGTATTTCTATAACGACGTGTGGGAAAAGTGGATTGATACCTTCAAAAAGCTTCAGAAAAACGGCTCGGACAATTTCTGGATTAACCTTACCTGCTATGCCTGGCCGTCACCCTGGTTCCTTCGCTATGTAAACAGCCTCTGGATGCAGATAAGCGACGATGTAGGATTTATCGGCAAAAAGGAAAAGGTCAGCGACAAGGACAGAATGCTCAGTTACCGTGATGAAAGATACTACGATTTTTATAATGTAAGGCAGTTCCAGTTCCCCCAGATGGGACTTTATAACCACGACCCCATTTATGGTAACACTGCTAAGGTTTCGATGAACGATGACGAATTTCGAAGCTATCTTTACACTATGGCAACAAGGGGCAGCTTTTTCTGGGAATACTACTACAGCTACAATATGATGAATGAAAACAAGTGGCTTATCAACTACGCAGTGATGCGTTTTATTGAGGAGAACAAGGACGTTCTTTCAAATGCTGTGATTTTCGGAAAAAGACCGTCGGAAAATGAGGTTTACGGCTACAGCTGCTTCTCTGATTATGAGGGCATTGTGTCACTGAGAAACAGCTCGGAATCTCCAAAGGAGTATGAGCTCACTTTAAACGAGGCAATAGGCGTCAAAAAGAGCTTTGTGACTGTAAACACCTATATGATTCTTCCTTATACCACAAAGGGCAGTATTGGTGCTTACGGCTACGGTGACAGAGTAAAGGTAAGTCTTGCACCCTATGAAACAAAGATACTTCATTTCGGTAAAAAATCAAGAGAAATCAAGGCAGTTTACCTTAAAACCCTTGACGAAAGAAATCTTAAAATCACTTTCAATCAGACGGTGAATCCGGAATATCTCACCTGCAAGGAGAATGAAATAGAAAACATCAACCTTCTTGCTGATTATATGACAGCCGTTATAACCTTTAAAAATCCGTTTGAAAGAATGAATATTCTTACTCTCTGCGATTTAAGAGATATAACAGGTGAAAGCAACAGCGGTGAAATAAGATTCGATTATTACGAAAACCACGAAATAACCGAAGGATTTTACGGTGACGGCGAATTTACAATCAAGGCAAACCTGAAAAAAGACACAAAGGGCGACATCTACCGTCAGGGTGATGAAATTTATCTTGAGGCCACTCAGGGACATATTCTTTTCGGTGTGGGTCTTACATCGGTGCTGTCCTGCGCTGAGCTTGAGGATGTTGTGCAGATTACTGCCGTAAGAGAGCGTAACGGTGCGCTGAAGCTTTACATCAACGGCGAGCTTGACTGCGGTGAAAAGTCAGACAGACTTTACCTCAGCGGCGAAAAAGGCACAAAGTACGACGAGAATATGGTTGCCCTTTATAACAAGGCCTTTTCCTACGACGAGATATAAGGCGAAGCTAAATTTAAATATCTTTGAAACAGTCTCTTTTAGAGGCTGTTTCTTATTGATAATTTGAAAATAATCTGCTATACTTATAAAAGATTTTATACGGAGAAGAAAGTATGACAGACAGAATTATAGCCTTTGACCTGGAAATGCCGGGACAGAAAGAGCTGAGAATCAGTGCAATAGGAATCACTGTGGTGGAAAACGGTGAAATAGTTGACAGCTATTACCATCTTGTAAACCCGGAAACCGACTTTGACCCCTTTGTAATTGACCTTGTAGGTATTACTCCCGAAATGGTTGAGAATGAGCCCACCTTTCCCGAAATCTGGCGTGAAATTGAAGATATAATGAATAGCGGTCTGCTTGTTGCGCACGGTGCACCGGGGGATTTAAGAACCCTTTGTGCCTGCCTTGACCATTACGGAATCAAGTGGAAGGACAAAATCGACTATGCCTGCACCTGCGATATAGGTATAGCCTTTTATCCTCATATTGAGCATTACAGTCTGGACTTTCTGTGTGAGCATATAGGCTTTAAGTTGAATCATCACAACGCTCTCAGTGACAGTGAGGGCTGTGCAAGGCTGATGATTGATTATCTTAAAAACGGGCTGCAGACAGAAAAACACATAGCAGTTTTCAATGCACTTAAAGGACAGAAGGTAAGGAAAAACCGCCCTAAGAAAAAGAAAACTCTTACAGAAAAGGTTCAGTCAGTGCTTTTCAATATGCAGAACGACAAGGTCAAATCTGCGTTCCTCAGAAAATACCCTCATATGGACGAGGATAAGGTTATCGGGGTAAAAGAGCATCTTCTACGCTCTTATGCCAACAATCTTTTCAAGCAGAATAAAGCCTCTGATTTTGTAAAAAAGCCCCTTCACGAATACCACGAGGAAAACAACCTTCACGCAATAATCATTTCACGAAGAAGAAAGTTTGCCACCTGCCTCAAGCAGATTGAGGAGTTTTTGCCCTATATTGACAACTACGAAACGGCAGAATTAATTGACCCGAAAATCTTCAGAAACAGACAGCCTGAGCTTCTTTCGGTAATTGACCGCTGGCTTCAGAGCGAGAATCCTTACGCAAAGGTTATTGCAATCAATACAATCAACCGCTGCTTTGCCCACGAAAGCTATTATCAAAAATGGCTTGACACTATACTCGCTATTAAAACTGATGATTTGTATCTCAACAGAAAGCGTGCCGAGTTTTTCTCTCAGGTACTTTTAAATAATGAAAATCTTTTCCTGGGGTATATAACCTCAGGTGAGCTTGATAAATGGACACACAATATGACCTTGCAGCTTTCTTCAAACAGCAGGGGAGTCAAAAGTGATAAAAAGGAAATGTATGTTTCTTTAAGACGATAAAAAATCTGATTTGCTTTACTTTTAATGGCAGCGGTCAGATTTTTTTGTTTTTATGAGGGCAGAATAGTATAAATACAACTTAATTTCAGAAAAAAGTATTACAATTTCGTAAGTTTAAGAAAAAACTTGAGTTTTAATGTTGATTTAATTGAGGAGTTTTATTATAATATAAAAGATAATGGGTAATTATGGAAAGTTATTATCCGCAATTTTAAAAAGCTCTGGAGGTTTGCTGTTATGGCAAAAAAGGCTGAAAAGAATATACCGCTTTCACCTGACAATCCTGACGGTCAGGTTGATAAAAAAATAAAGAAAAAGAAAAGGAAGAAAAAGCACACCAAGCTTTATGTTACTTTTCTCACACTCTTCTGCATTTTCGTTGCAGGAATGCTCAGCATAATTATAGTCGGGGGCTCAATGGCTTCCTATATGGACGGCTTCATTAACGGTGATATTGCCATTAACCTTGACGATTACAAGAACTCACAGAATCAGACGTCAATTATGTATGCCTACGATTCAAACGATAAGGTTGTTGAGCTTGCGAGACTTCACGGTACGGAAAACCGTATCTGGGTAGACTTTGACGAAATGCCTGAAAATCTTCTCTGGGCATTTATCTGCCTTGAGGACAGAAAGTTCTACGATCACCCCGGTGTTGACTGGGTGCGTACAGTCGCTGTTATGATAAAGCCCTCCTTTGAAGGTCAGGGTGCATCTACTATCACTCAGCAGCTTATCAAAAACCTTACTGACGACAATCAGGCTACCTATAACCGTAAATTCAACGAGATTTTAAGAGCACTCAACCTTGAGAAAAACTACTCCAAGAAGGATATTATTGAGGCTTATCTTAATACCGTTTCTCTCGGTGCAGGCTGCTACGGCGTAAAAACTGCAGCTGAAACCTATTTCGGTAAAGATGTAAGCGACCTCAATCTTCTTGAATGCTGTGCTCTTGCAGGTATCACCAAGGCTCCTTACAGTAATAACCCTTACGCAAACAAGGAAAACTTCCAGAAGCGTATCAACCGTTGCCTTCTTGCTATGAAGGACGAGGGTAAAATCAGTGAAAAGACATACAATAAGTATCTTGATAAAGCTCCTAAGGTTAAGCCCAAGAAGTCAACCGTTGAAACAAACGAGGACAAGTCAGAAATTCTTTCCTGGTACGAAGAATATGTAATTGACCAGGTAATTGCCGACCTTCAGGAAAAATATGAGTATGACTATAACGAAGCATTAAGAAAGGTTTACTACGGCGGTCTTCGCATTTATGCTGCAGTTGACCTTGATGTTCAGGATACTCTTGAAGACATCTACAAAAACAGAAGCGGATTCCCGTATTCGCGTTATGACTCAAGAGGTCAGCTTCCTCAGTCATCAATGACAATTATGGACTATCAGGGCAGAATCGTAGCTCTTGTGGGTGGCACAGGCAAGAAAACAGCCAACAGAACCTACAACAGAGCAACCGACTTCAGAGCAAAAAGACAGCCCGGTTCATCAATCAAGCCCCTTTCAGCTTATGCTCCTGCAGTTGACCTTGGTATTGTTACTCCCAGTTCACCCATTCTTGAAAAAGCTCTTAAGGGCTATAACAACGGTAAGGATTGGCCTCAGAACTTTAACGGTGACCACGGTTCAGGCGAATATGTAACGGTTGAAAATGCTCTTGTGCGTTCACTGAACACCGTTCCTGCAAGAATTATTCATGAGAGTCTTACAATTGATACATCTCTCAGATACTGTAATGATAAATTCCATCTCAACCTTGCACAGACTAACGCAAACCTCAGTTCACTTGCAGTTGGCGGTACAAATACCGGTGTTACCACTCTTGAAATGGCTGCAGCTTTTGCTACCTTCGGCAATGGCGGACGTTACTACGAGCCTTACAGCTACTACAAGGTAACAGACCGAAACGGCAACGTTCTCATCGATAATACCGATAACCAGCCTGAGCAGGCAATTAAAAGAGAAACAGCTTCATCAATGCTTTCAATGCTTACAAAGGCTGTAACATCTGCAAGCGGTACAGGTTACGGCTCATACATCAGCCGGTTCCAGACCTTTGCAAAAACAGGTACAACATCAGACAACTGCGACAAGTGGTACTGCGGCGGTACTCCTCACTATGTAACTGCTGTGTGGTACGGCTATGACTACCGTGCAGATATGCACACCGGTGCAAGTAACCCTGCAAAAACAGTATTCTCTTACGTATTCAGAAAGCTTCATCAGAATCTTCCTACAAAAACCTTTGCAACAACAATCAGCGAAGTTGACAATTCACTTTCTATGACAGAATAAGAGGTGAAGCATGGTTATTCTTTCGGTTGATTACGGTGATGCACGAACGGGTATTGCCGTGTGCGATAAAATGGAAATTCTTGCTTCTCCCGTTGGAGTTATCCACGAAAGCTACGAGCCTAAGGTTATTGCTAAAATAAAGGAAATAGCCGAAGAAAAAAAGCCGGGGCTTATCGTTGTGGGACTTCCCGTAAATATGGACGGAAGCAAAGGGGAGAGAGCACAGAAATGCAGTGCGTTTGCTGAAAAGCTCAGTGAAGAAACAGGCATTGAAACCAAGCTTTTTGACGAAAGACTTACAACTGTTTCAGCTCACAGAATCCTCAGCGAAAACAACGTAAGAGGACAAAAAAGAAAAAATGTTGTTGATGCAGTTTCAGCGGTAATGATACTTGAATCATTTCTCAAAACAAGATAAATTAAGAGGGCACATCAGTTGCCCTCTTTTTTATGTTTTCCTGTGAATAATTCCTTTAAAGACAAGAGAATCAGAAACACTCCAAAAAACTTTCTCAGAAGCTGGTCGGGAATATAATTCAGAGCAAGGAAACCCGCCGCAGCACCGAAACAAGCGCAGATTATAAGCGGTAAGCTTGCTTTAACATCAGTAAGCTTTTGCTTTGAATAAATAAATACAGCAATAATTGCAATAGGGATAAAGCAAACAAGGTTGATTCCCTGCGCCTTTGTCTGAGGCACATCTCTGAAATAAGTAAGGTATATAATCAGCACTGTTCCTCCGCCAAGCCCCATTGAGCCGAGAACACCTGAAAGAAAGGCTGAAATAATTGTAGAAAGAGTCATCGTTTTCTCCTTTAAAAAAGCATCTTTATTCCCAAATAAATCATTAGAAGGGAAAACACTTTTTTCAGCATTTTGTCGGGAATTTTCTTTAAGGTAAACGCACCGACAATACCGCCGAGAACAGAGAAGGGGAGATACTTAAAAGCTTCAGATAAGCTGTAATACCCTTTATAATAGTAAATAGCTGCACTGATAACACATAGGGGCAGAATAACAGCAACGGCTGATGCCTGAGCTTGCTTCTGGTTTTTGCCCTGCTTTTTGAAAAAGGGGACAGCAACCATACCTCCGCCTGCTCCGAAAATAGCATTTACTATTCCTATAGCAAAACCTGCAATAAGGGTAAGTGCACCTTTGATTCTTCTCAGCTCCTTTTGTGAAATCATCTTTAGTGTTTGAATTATTGCAAAATTTATTAGAAAAACCTTAAAAAAGGCAGAATAATTTTGATTTAGCTATTGTAAAAGAAAAAAATAAGTGATATAATAAGCTATAAATGTTTAGGAGGATAAAACATGATTTGTAAATTTTGCGGCAATGTAATTGAAGATAGTTCAGATTTTTGCTTTATTTGCGGTCAGAAAGTAGCTGAAGAAGTAGCAGAAGATGCTTTTACTCAGGCTGCTCCCGAAACCGAAGAGGCAGTTGTAGCTGCCGAAGCACCTGTTGCTGCTGCTCCCGCAGCTGAGAGTGCAATTCCCGCTTTCCCCTCATTCGACACACTTCCTCAGGGCACACCCATTTATGCTCAGACAGCTCCCGTTTATGCTCATCAGGTGTTCATTCAGCAGATTACTCCTGCAGCTTCTGCAGCTCCTTTTGTTCAGGTTAACGGACAGAATATCAGCGGTGTTAAGGATGCCAGTGTATGCTCAAAGGCTAAGAAGTTCTTCTCAGCTTTCTTTGCAGTAACATTTATTCTTCAGTTCATCAGCTGGATCTGGTACAGCGGTGCTAAAAAGCAGGGCTTCCCCAAGAAGGCAGAAGACATTCTCAACTCAACAATGATCGGTCTTTGCATCTTCATGGTTATTGCTTGTGCAGTGCTTATCTTTAAATTTGTTATTTGACCTACATAAAAGATAAAACTTTTCCCTTCGTGTTATGCGAAGGGATTTTTTTATTCATAGATGGTTTTTATTCGTCATAGATATGAGTATAGACTTATTTTGAAAAGAGGACGGATGATATGTCAGAAACAAGTATCTATAACTCAATTGCGGCAAGAACTCAGGGAGATATATACATAGGTGTTGTAGGGCCTGTAAGAACAGGAAAATCCACTTTTATTAAACGCTTTATGGATGTGCTGGTTCTGCCGAATATGGACGACGAGGCTAAAAAGCAAAGAGCTATGGATGAGCTCCCTCAATCCTCTCACGGAAGGACCATAATGACAACGGAGCCGAAATTTATTCCCGAAAAAGCGGTTCAGCTTACGGTAGAAAATTCAATGCGTTTTTCGGTAAGGCTTATTGACTGCGTTGGTTACGTTGTGCCAAGTGCCTTAGGCTACATTGAAAACGAACAGCCCAGAATGGTAAAAACACCGTGGTTTGAAAAGGAAATACCTTTCAATATGGCAGCGGAAATCGGAACAAAAAAGGTTATTACTGAACATTCAACTATTGGACTTGTCATAACCACTGATGGTACAATCAGCGATATACCCGAAAGTGAGTACGCTGAAGCAGAGGAAAGGGTTATAAACGAGCTTAAAGCTATTAATAAGCCTTTTGCAGTGCTTGTTAATTCCTCTGACCCGAATAGTGAAAAGTGTCTTCAGAAGATAGCTAAAATCAAAGAAAAGCACGGGGTTTTCGCTCAGAGCGTAAACTGTATGGAAATAAGTGAAAAGGAAATTGAAAGCATTCTCTCAGGGCTTCTCTATGAATTTCCCATAAAGGAGATGAAGATAGATTTTCCAAAGTGGATTAGTAAGCTAGAAAAAACTCACCCCGTAAGAAGCAATATTTTTTCCTCAATTTCACAGTCGGCAAAGAACCTTTCAAAGGTAAAAGATGCAAAGCTTTTCACTTCTGAGCTTCAGGAAAACGAGTGCATTGATTCATGCAGTGTTGAGGAAACCGATCTGTCAGAGGGTTCAGTTAAAATCAGGCTTACGCCCAAAGATGGACTGTTCTATAAAACACTCTCGGAAAAAACGGGTACAGACATCAAAGATGAAAGCGATCTTATGTCACGGCTTATTGAAATGACAAGGATAGAAAAAGAGTTTGAACGGTTTAAAACTGCTCTTGAGGAGGTTGAAGCAACGGGCTACGGTATAGTTATGCCCACTATGAAGGAGTTAAGACTTGAAGAGCCTGAAATTATGAAGCAGGGCGGACGGTACGGAGTAAGGCTGAAAGCATCAGCTCCGTCAATTCATATGATGAAAGCAAACATCACAACAGAGGTTGCGCCTATTGTGGGAACAGAGAGCCGCAGTGAGGAAATGATTATGTATCTGCTTCGTGAATTTGAAGAGGACCCCTCAAAAATATGGGAGAGCAACATTTTCGGCAAAACCCTTAACAGCCTTGTGAATGAGGGCCTTCATACAAAGCTTTACAAAATGCCTTCCGATGCACGAATGAAGCTTCAGGAAACTTTAGAAAGAGTAATAAACGAAGGCTGCAGCGGACTTATCTGCATTATTCTTTAAATTTATCAATCTCACTCGCTTCGGGTGAGATTTCCTTTTTGCACTTGAATTTAAAAGAATACTGTTATATAATGGTTAAAAATGAAAAAGGAGAAGAAGTATGAGCAAAAAAATTATTATTGCAGGCGGCGGTCACGGCGGTATTACCTGCGGTGCAATTCTTGCAAAAAACGGATATGACGTAACAATTTACGAAAAAAACAAGGCTGACAATATGGGTCACGACTGGACTGACATTTTCGACCCCAAGGCCTTCGCAGCTGTTGGTATGGATATGCCGGACAGAGAAATGTTCAATTACAAGCATAATATGACTTTCTTCGGACCTTCACTTACAACTCGCCTTGTTCAGGACGTGCCTGAAAGTGAGCTTGAAATTCAGATGGAAAGAAGAGATATTTATAAGTGTCTCATTTCATACGCTGAAAAGTGCGGAGTGAAGTTTGTGTATGACTGTGAGGTCAAAGGACCCATTATGCTCGGTAACCGTGTTGTAGGTATCAGAACCGATAAGGGTGAATACCTTGGCGACCTTGTAATTGACGCTTGCGGTATCAATTCCGTATTGAGAAGTCAGCTTCCGCAGTATCTTGGAATTCAGAAGGAAGCAATTGATTTTGAACGCTTCTATGTTTACCGTGCTTTTTATGAAAAGAATGATGTTGGTGAGCTTGAGGACCGTTTCAGAGTGCTTATGTTCTATAAGGGTAAGCTTGGCATTTCCTGGGTAGCTGACGACGGTGATTATACAGACGTGCTTATCGGCAGATTCAATAAGCTTGATATGGACGAGGTTGAAGCAACTCTCGCTGATTTGAGAAAGGAATTCCCCGACCTTGGCGAAAAGAAGCTTCGCGGCGGTCAGTTTGTTGAAATTCCCGTCAGACAGCCTCTTGGTGTGCTTGTTGCTGACGGCTATGCTGCAATAGGTGACAGTGCGTTTATGACAGTACCCATAATCGGTTCAGGTATTGCAAACAGCATGAAGGCTTCAGCAATTCTTGCAAAGGCAATTATGGACGACAAGACAGAAAGCTACAGCGCAAAAACACTCTGGAAGTACCAGACAGAGTTCTACTCAAAGCTTGGTACAGGTCTTGCTCCTCTTGCGTCAATCAAGCTTCTTCTTACACGCATTGCACCTGAAGACCTTGACTACATATTCGGTGCAGGCATTCTCAATGCAGACGATATGACCATTTCAGCTGATTCCACAAGCCTTTTTGCTATGGTTAAGGATATGATAGACCCCGAGCCGTTAAAGGCAAAAATCAAAGGTCTTGCAGCAAGACCTGACATTCTTAAAAAGGTTCTACGTATGATTAAGGACATCGGTGCCGTTACTGTAGTGACAGCACTTATGCCTAAGAAGTACGATGTTGTTGCAGTAAATAAGTGGGTTAAGATGTATAACGCCTGCTTCAAACACTAAAATGAAAAAATTAAAGAGGTAACTTCGGTTACCTCTTTTTTATGTCTGTTTATGTGTCAGATGCCGAACAGGCTCTTTGCATTTTTATTGCAGATGTCAATAAGCTCCTGAGCATCCATACTCTTGATTTCCGCAATCTTTTCCGCAGTATTTGCTATGTGCGAAGAATCACATCTCTGCCCTCTGAAGGGTACAGGCGTCATATAAGGCGCATCTGTTTCAAGAAGAAGATACTCTGCGGGGAGATACTCCATAACCTCCACGGGTCTTCTTGCGTTTTTAAAAGTAACAGCTCCGCCCATACCGATATACATCTGTAGCTTCACGATTTCCTTTGCCATTTCCTTTGAGCCTGAAAAGCAGTGTACAACGCCTTTTGGTCTGTACTTTTTCAAAAGATTCATCGTGTCCTCATGACTTTCTCTGTCATGAACGATTATAGGCAGATCCAGCTCTTTAGCGAGAATAATCTGTCTTTCGAAAACTTCAATCTGCCTTTCTCTCGGAGAAAAATCGTAGTGATAATCAAGGCCGATTTCGCCGACGGCAACAACCTTTTTATTGCTGTAAAGCGCCTTGATTCTTTCAAAATCCTCCTCAGTTGCTTCTTCCGCCTCGTGAGCGTGAACACCTAAAGCTGCATAAACAAAGTCGTACTTTTCTGAAAGCTCAAGAGTTGTAAGGCAGCTTTTGTAGTCGCAACCGCAGTTTATTATATTCGTCACGCCTTTACTGCAAAGAGAGGACAGAAGTTCGTCTCTGTCCTCATCAAATCTGCTGTCGTCGTAATGAGCGTGAGTATCAAAAATGTTTTTATACATTTATCTTACCTGTGCTCCTTCGGGAATACCGTCAACGAAAATTACCTTTACTTCGTCCTCGCTGCAATCAGCTGCAAGAATCATACCCTGGCTTTCAACACCGCAAAGAACAGCGGGCTTAAGGTTGGAAACAACAATAACGCTCTTTCCGATAAGGTCTTCTGGCTTGTACCATTTGGCAATACCTGAAGCAACTGTTCTGGGCTTACCCGTGCCGTCGTTGAGTGTAAGCTTAAGAAGCTTCTTTGCTCTTTTAACGGGCTCGCAGTCAGTAATCTTCGCTACTCTCAGGTCTACCTTCATGAAATCTTCAATACCGATTTTTGCGATACCTTCAATTTCAGAAAATGCCTTTTCCTGAGCCTGAGCAGCCTTCTGCTTTTCTTCAATTTCAGAGAGCATCTTTTCTGCATCAATACGTGCAAACAGGGGAGTAGCAGT
>JBGVGM010000102.1:0-6997 GCA_045121655.1 Acutalibacteraceae bacterium
GCTTCACCTATGACAAAATCAACCTCAAGTTCGACAAGAACTTTGTTGACCGTTACACAGGTATCGAAATTTCCAATGATACAATCGTAAAAACCCTTACTGCTCTCGGCTTCGGTGTTGAGCTTAACGACAACAACTTCAGTGTTGACGTACCCACATGGAGAGCAACAAAGGACGTTACAATCAAGGCTGACATTATCGAAGAAATCACCCGTATTTTCGGCTATGACAACTTTGATATAAACACAACAAAGTCACCGCTTTATCCCGTACGCGCTGACATCGAAAAGACTACCGAGGACAGAATCAAGGACATTCTTGTAAAGAGCTTTAAGCTTCACGAGCTTCATTCATACATCTGGATGGGCTACGATGAATGTAAGAGCCTTGGTATTGAAATTGAGGAAAACGTTGGTCTTACAAATGCAACCAACCCCAATATTGCAACTCTTCGTAAGTCACTTATTCCCACACAGCTCTGTCAGCTTAAGACTAACACAACCTATGCACCCTCTTTCGGTATCTTTGAAGTTGGCCGTGCAGTTGAAGGCCTGAAGGAAGACGGAATGTGCAATGAAAAGAAAAAGCTTGCAGTTACACTCTTCTCAAAGACAAAGAGCACAGAGGAGCTTTATTTCGAGCTTCGTGATATTCTCACTGTTCTCTCTGGTGACATCAAGCACGCAGCACTGAGCTTCAGTACAATTGAAGCTACACACAGCTATGAGCATCCGAAGAACCTTAACAAGATTTTCTGTGAAGGTACAGAAATCGGTGTTATGGGTCTTGTTCATCCCACAGTGCTCAAGAAAATCGACAAAAAGGCAAATGTAGTATTTGCTGAAATTGATGTAGGCGCATTCTCAGCAGTTAAGGCAAACGATATCAAGTACGATGAGCCCTCAAAGTTCCCCGGAATTGAAATTGACCTTTCATTCGTAACAAATAAGTTTGCTCTCATTGGCGAAGCAGTTAAGAATGCAGACTGCAGCCTTATTAAGGACATTCAGGTTGTTGATACCTATGAAGACGAAAACGGCAAGTCAATTACTGTAAGACTCTTCTTCGTTCACCCTGAAAAGACCCTTACAAGAGACGAAGTTATGAGCGTTGTTAACTCAATCATCGACTCTCTCTCAGCAAAAGGAATTGAACTTAAGAAATAAAAAAGCTAAGATAACAATCGCTTCACTGTGAAAGTATCCGCTTAAACCAAAACCTGATAATAAAATGAAGTCCGCCGATATAGCAAAACTAAATCGGCGGACTATGCTTTTTTGTCTGAATTTGTAAATCCGGATATAATTGGCGAAGCCCCACATCTCAACTCTCAACTCTTTGCTTACCGTCTGACGTAGTTAAGGGGATTCTGCTTTACACCATTAAGAAGCACTTCAAAATGAAGATGGGGACCTGTGGAGTTACCGGTTGAGCCGATTCTGCCGATCTGCTGACCCATTGAAACCTTTTGACCCACATAAACCGTAAGCGAACCGGGCTGCATATGTGCATACCTCGTTCTCAGTCCGCCACCGTGGTCAATAACAACGGTGTGACCGTAACCGCTGTAACCTCTTATGGCAGTGACAACAGTACCTGAAGCAGCCGCTACAACGGGAACGCCTGAGGAGTTTCCGTAGCCTGTAACAATGTCTATTCCTCCGTGAAAACCCCAACCTGAAATGCTGGGATTGCGGTAGCCGTAATAGGAGGAAATTGAGTTTGCACCTCTTGTGGGCCAGATGAATGAGCCCTGATAATAGGTGCCGCCTGAGTACCATGAATAAATGTTGCCCTGCTTTGTACCCACAAGAATAACTTCATCTACGGGAGCTTTTGTAATTGCCGAGGATACAACCGAGGTGTACGAAAGCTTTCCGTCAATATAAGTGAGAAGCTCGGTTATAAGTCTTTCGCCCTTCTGACCTTTCTGAGAGGTTTTGGTTGTACCTTTGTAAAGGTAAGCGCTTTTTCTTTTGACTGTCTCAAAGGGTACGCTTTCTTTTCGTTGTCTTGTTTTCATAACCTTGACACGCACCTTGCTTTCTGCAAGGTCTTTAAGCTCCTTTGAGTCAATAACTGCACTGCTGTTTTCGGGGTAAAGACCGTGAGTGTACTGAATCTCTTCAACAAAAGCAACGCTTGTTCCGCTGTGCGCTTTCTTTTCATAGGTCGAAAGTATACTGTCGAAAACTGCACGTGCATCGCTTTCATTCTGAACAGCACAAAGGAATTCTCCGTCAATGTATACTCCGCAAGCCATAGTGTATTCCGTATTGCAGGAGGCAATAAGCTCCTCGCTTATGGAAAGGGGAGCAGAAAGCTCGTTGGGCTGAACCTTAACTGCCTTGAAGGTGGGAGCAGAAAGAAGTGCTGTACTGTCCTTTGAAAGGAGCTTTTCAGCCATTTCTTTACCCACATCAAAATCCTTTTCACTCTGAACATAACCTATGGTTTTACCGTTATATATAACCTGAAGAGCAGTTACATTATTTTCGAAAGAAGGAAGAACCACAAAAAGTAAAAGAATTACAGCAACGGGAAATGCAATATTACCGAGACTCTTCCAGAAGTGAGTGTGACGTGAAAATGATAAAATGAAATATTTTCTTATAGCTGTAAGGTAGGTGAGTAAAGGCTTGTCCTTTACTTTTTTTGATGCGTTTTTTACGAGAGACAGCTCAAAACTGATTTTCTGAATGTCACGTCTGAATGATGAGGGGAGAAGCCGTACGGACTTCAAAGAGGTGAGAACTCTTTTTCCGAAAGATGAGACCAAGGAGAAAACCAGTGCGAAAATAGGATACACCGCCTTTAACAGCTTAACTGCAAAAGAAATGATTTCGTCTCCGAGATATTCGGAAAAATCGAGGAATATTTCAAAGGCAAGAGAAAAAGTCAGCTTTTGAAGTTTTCTTTTTTCTGTATCGGTTTGTGTTGCTTTTTCGCTTGAAAAGCTTACCTCAACGGGATTTATGAACGGAATATCAAAGTTACCGTCAAAAGGGGAATAGACAGAGTCCTCGTCAGAAAGAAAATCATAATCCTGCTCTGAAAAATCGTTTCTTTTGTTTTTTATGTTTCGTTTTTCTTCGGTCACTGTCTCACCTGCCTTTTGATTTTACGGTAAGGTTTTATTTTGTGGGGTAAATAAGCTTATCTTCTGTCCAGTCTGAAAGCACCTCAGCCATCATACCTGCCTCTTTCTTTGCACCCATAAGGTCGTGGTCTTTGTAGTTGCCGCATTCTTCAGCTGAAACGCCGGGAACTTCACCCTCAAAGTCTCTTGAAAAGATAAGAGCATTCTTTGTAAGCTCAATGGCATCTTTCTTTGAAAGAGTGTCAAGTGTGATGAAATAAAAGCCTGTTCTGCAGCCCATAGGCCCGAAATAAACTATTTTGTCTGAAACGTCACTGTTTCTTACATAAGTAGCAAAAAGGTGCTCAAGGGTGTGAATTGCGCCGTTTTCCATAACCTCTTCCACGTTAGGTCTTCTTGTTCTTATGTCGTATGTTACAGTATTGGCATCTGTTCTTGAAAGATACATACCCTTTTTGAGAATTGTGTGGTCAATTGTAAAGCTTGCAATTTTTTTCATAATATATTCCTTCCTAGTTTAAACTGATTCTGCTCTCCGATGAAAAGAGCTTTTCTATTCTTTCAGAAAGAGCCTGATGCTCTGCTTTCTTCAGCATCGGATCCTGACGGAGAATGGTATCGCAGGCAGATTTGGTCTGTCTTACAATATCCATATTTTCCGTAAAGTCCGCAATTTTCAGCTCAGGCAGACCGTGCTGTCTTTTACCGAAAAAGTCACCGGGACCTCTCAGCTCAAGGTCCTTGTCGGCAATTTTAAAGCCGTCAGTTGTTCTGCACATAATCTCCATACGTGCCTTTGCGTTTTCTCCCTTTGATGAGCAGACAAGAACGCAGTGAGATTTTTCCTTGCCTCTGCCCACTCTTCCTCTGAGCTGATGAAGCTGAGAAAGACCGAAGCGTTCAGCATTTTCAATAACCATAATTACAGCATTTGGTACGTCAACACCAACTTCGATTACTGTTGTGGAAACAAGAAGCTGAATCTTGTTTTCGGAAAAGTCTTTCATTATTTTTTCCTTTTCTTTAGGCTTCATTTTGCCGTGGAGAATACCTACACGGTAGTTTATAAACTCTTTTTCTGAAAGCTCCTTTGCATACTCGGTTGCCGCCGTAAGCTCAGCAGTTTCGCTTTCGTCAACAAGGGGACAGACGATGTAGGCCTGAAGTCCCATGTCAAGGTGCTTTTTAATGAAAGCATAAAGTCTCTGATGATAAGAGGTGTCAACGGCGTAGGTGGAAATTTTTTGCCTGCCCTTGGGAAGCTCGTCAATAATAGACAAATCAAGGTCGCCGTAAATTATAAGTGAAAGAGTTCTCGGTATAGGCGTAGCACTCATAACGAGAGTATGAGGTGAACTGCCTTTAAAAGCCAGGACTCCTCTTTGCCTTACACCGAAACGGTGCTGTTCGTCGGTAATAACAAGGCCCAGAGAATTAAACTCCGTATCCTCGGTAAGAAGTGCGTGAGTACCAACAACAAAAAGGCTTTCGCCACTTTTAAGTCTTTCTTTGATTTCTCTTTTTTTCTTGGCAGTAACGGAGCCGGTGAGAAGCTCG
Organism: Acutalibacteraceae bacterium; assembly: GCA_045121655.1. Lineage (GTDB taxonomy): Bacteria > Bacillota > Clostridia > Oscillospirales > Acutalibacteraceae > UBA6857. The sequence continues at coordinate 4,658 of JBGVGM010000102.1, forward strand.
AACTGAATTCCCGTTCCTGCCATAAGCTTCTGAAAGGTTTCGTAGTGCTGAGTGGCAAGTATTTCAGTAGGTGCCATAAAAGCAGACTGAATGTTGTTCTTAGCCATCAGATAAATGAGTGTTGCCGCAACAACGGTTTTACCGCTGCCGACGTCACCCTGAACAAGGCGGTTCATTGGTATATCCTTTTTCATATCGCTTATGCACTCATCAATTACTCTTTGCTGTGCACCGGTAAGGATAAAGGGGAGCGAGGAAATGAAATCCCTTGAAACGTCATTTTTAATTATATATTCTGTTTTGCCTCTGTCTCTGTCTTTAAGCTTTTTCATTCCCGTCTGAAGGGTAAGAAGCTCTTCAAAAATCAGCCGTTTTCTTGCAATTTCAATGTCGTGGCTGTTAGAGGGGAAATGAATGCTTTTAAGGGCAAAATGCTCGTGACAAAGTGAGTTTCTGTGTCTGATTTCATCAGGAATCATATCGGGGGCGTTCTGCTCAAAATAAAGCTTCAGTCCGTTTTTCATAATAATGGAAAGCATATTTGAAGTGATTCCCGCAGTAAGGGGGTAAATGGGTTTCATGGTGCTTCCGCTTTCAATTTTTTCAACGATGGGTGTGTTCATCTGAAAAGAGCCGCGCTGATATGAAACCTTGCCGTAAAAAAGGTATTCTTCACCTGTTTTAAGACTTTCAGCAAGATATTTGTTGTTGAAAATTGTAATGTGAACCGTTCCCGTTTCATCAAAAACGGTGGTTTTATATATCATCATTGAGGAGCTTACTCTGCTTTGAGAGCAGTCGTAGCCCACGGTAGCTCTGAAACAGCATACCGTTTCGGGTTTTATGTCACAGATCGATACCTGACTTGTTAAATCAAGATAGGAACGGGGGAAGTAATGAACAAGGTCCCACAGCGTTTCGATGCCAAGCTTTTTGAGAATCTGCGCCTTTTTTTCTCCTACGCCCTTTACATACTGAATGGGCATTTCTGAGGTGTTCATTTTTTTCCTCCTTTCCTGATTTCTGAAATGGATTTATTTAAGCTCCCACGAGTAAGCATTTTTGAAAAGGTCGAACTGATTGACCGTACCCTCATAGGAAAGCTCTCTGGAATAATACATCATGCCGTCACGGTAGCAAATTGGGATAAAGGGTTTTTCGTGATTCATAACCTGAATAAAGGTTGAAAAGTCAATGCTGCCGCTTCTGTAGTCAAAGTAAGCGTCGCTGACAGTTCCGCCAATGTCAATGCCGCCTGAAAGTGCACCCTCTCCTGAGAAGAATGCAGAAAGGTCCATTCCGGGAGAAAGAGCAACCTCACCGAGATAAAGGTCGAAGTTACCGTTTTTAACGGCCGATTCGTATTCCTCAAAGCTGAGCTTTCTGAGGTTGACTTCAATTCCTGCATGACGGAGATTTTTTGCGATAATCTCTGCAGCCTCAACCCTCTTTTTGTTTTCGCTGTTTACAATGAAATCCAGCTTTAAAAATTCAAAGTTCTTTGAACGGTATTTGTTGTGCTTGTAAGCGTAAATATAATTGGCGTTTTCTAATGCTTCAGCGGCCTTTGTTACACTGAATTCACCGGCTTTTGTAGAGTATTCTGTACTCTTTTCCCAGTCGGGATTGAAAACGGTGTTGGTAATTCTGCAGTAGCCGTCAAAGGCAGAGTCAGCAATTGTTTTTTTGTCGGTGCAAAGCTCAATTGCTTTTTTTACGGCAGAATCTCTGAGAAATTTATTGCTGCTGTTGAAGCAGAGGTAAACAAGGTTGTTGAGGGGTACTCTTACCATATTTGCGTTGATTTTTGTAAAGCTGCTGTCTGAAAAATCGTCAAAAAAGGCGGTAAGGTCGCCTGAATGCAGCAGATAAAGTTCGCTTTCGTCAGCACTTATGGGGGTGAGCCTTATGGAGTCTGTCGCCATTTCTTCACCGCTGGTGGAGTTTTTGTTTTCCTTGAGGTAAAGGACACCGTCAGCTTTTTTGAATTTGTATCTTCCGCTTCCGATGGGGTAGTTCTTATTACCTGTGCCGAATTTCACAATCGGGAAAATAAGGTTACTTTCAGCTGAAATGTCGCTCTTTTTCATAGTGAAAATTACGGAGTGTTCGCCCTTTACGGCAGTGTTGAAATTGGAAAGACGGCTCTTGTAAAACGAATTATCCTTAGCGAGCTTGAAAGAATAAACCACGTCTGAGGTTGTAACAGGAGAGCCGTCGGAAAAATACATATCGTCGTAAATATCCACACTAAGCTTGTTATCCTCATAGTGGAAGCCTTCAGCCATAAGAGGAAGCACGGAAAAATCGTTTTCAACAACGAAAAGACTGTCATAAACA
>JBGVGM010000103.1:0-11918 GCA_045121655.1 Acutalibacteraceae bacterium
CTTACAATACTGACTTGATAAGATAATTTCAACCTATATATTTTTAAAGTCCTTGAAATACAGGGCTTGGTTTTCTGTAGCCTTTTTTACCTCTCTAAAAATATTTAAAAAAACGCTTGACTTTTAATAGTTAGTCACCTCTTGTTAAATTAACTGATCAGCTTAACGTTATAATAACCGAAAAACAAAGCAAAAACAATAACTTATTTTTTGAAGTGGTTCAACTGACGGATGAATTTTTCAACAAAAAGAATAAGCCACCGAATCGGTGACTTTTAATTATACCTAAATGCTTTCTACTGCTTTTTTCAGTTCAGTATAATCAACTTTTTTATGTTCTAATTTCTTTAAACTATTCAAAGAAATTGTTTTTTGGTTGCTTTCTCATATTCTCTCTCCTTTTGATGATTATAACTCAGATATATTTATATTGTCAAATATATAATGAAACGTTTGCTACGCAAACATGAAGCGGCGACTATGTCGCCATGAAGCATTGAACCGAAGTTCAATATGAAGCAAAGCGTGCCTGAAATAAATCAATACACCGAAGGTGTGCTTCATAGCCGTAGGCGACTTCATTTTTCATGTGCCATAAGGCACGCTTCATTTCCGCTACAAAAAAGAAAAAGTCACCGAAACGGTGACTTTCTTTTCTGGAGCGGATGACGAGGCTCGAACTCGCTACCTCCACCTTGGCAAGGTGGCGCTCTACCAGATGAGCTACATCCGCATATTTGGTGCCTCCGGCCGGAATCGAACCAGCGACACGTGGATTTTCAGTCCACTGCTCTACCAACTGAGCTACAGAGGCAAATAGAGAACTCTATTGAATCCTCCGAGAATGGCGACCCGGAACGGGCTCGAACCGTCGACCTCTAGCGTGACAGGCTAGCGTTCTAACCAACTGAACTACCGGGCCATTTGGTGGGAACAACAGGGCTCGAACCTGTGACCCTCTGCTTGTAAGGCAGATGCTCTCCCAGCTGAGCTATGCTCCCACGTTACTGCAAGGTATTCCTCACAGCGACTCGTATACTATACACCATAAAAAAGAATTTGTCAACACTTTTTTGCAAATTTTTTTAAGTTTTTTTGCTCTTCTTTTTTACGGTTATTTTGTAGCTTTTTTAACAAGCATTTTAATATCATCAGGGGTAAATACGTACTTCTTATCGCAGAACTGACAACTTACCTCAGTTTTTTCATCCTTGGCCATATCAAGAAGCTCTTCCTTGCCTGTACTGATAAGAGCTGCTTCAACTCTCTCTCTTGAGCAGTAGCATTTGTACTCAGGCTCAGCTGAGTCAAGTACATCAAGCTCGAAATATTTCAGTGCATGACGGCAGATTTCTTCAGGTGTCATACCTTTATCAATAAGGGTTGAGATAGGCTCAAGACCCTGAATTGACTTTTCAACAAGGTCGATTGTATCATCCATAGCTGTGGGAAGAAGCTGAATAAGAAGTCCGCCTGCAGCCTTGATTGTAAGATCGGGATTTACAAGTACTCCGAGAGCGCAGACTGTAGGGGTCTGCTCGCTGATTGAAAAGTACGCCGTTATATCCTCAGCAATTTCACCGCTTACAATTGGTGTTCTGCCCACATACGGCTCCTTCATACCGAGATCTTTTATAACGGTAAGAAAGCCGTCCTTGCCTACTGCGCCTGCAACATCAAGCTTTCCTTTTTCGTTAAGAGGAATTTCAACCACGCTCTGTCCCACATAGCCTCTTACATTTCCCATACTGTCAGAAACAGCAATAACTGAGCCTGCAGGGCCACCGCCGTTAAGACGCAGGGTAATTGAGTCGTCCTTACCTTTAAGCACACTGCCCATGAGCGAAGCAGCAGTAATAAGTCTGCCCAGTGCTGCAGAGCATACTGCAGAGGTTTCGTGAATTTCCACTGCTCTGTTTACAATATCTGTTGAGTTGATTGCCATAGCCGTGAGTGTACCGTCACGGGAAATGCATCTTGTTAAATTACCCATAATTACCTTCCTTTAAAATCCGTTACTGTGTGCCGTGTTTTCTTGCAACGAAAACTGCACGCTGAGTATTCTCTCTGACTTCGTAAGTAGTCATTTCCTCATATACACCGAGAATTTCAAATTTATTTTCCTGAAGCCACTCTCTGATTTCTGAAAGTTCGTAGCCTCTTTCGGAAAACTCCTCACTGTATCTGTAGTATACGTCGTCCTCTTCTTCAGTATCCTTTTCAAAAATGTCAAGGCTTACCTCTGTGAGAAGAGTATTTTTGTCAGTGCTGTTCTGCCAGACGCAGTAAACATCCTCCATATCGTATACAAAAGTATTATTTCCCAGAACTTCACGGTGCTTGTAGGGAGTATTTACATCAAAAATGAAAAGTCCCTTGTCCTCCATAAAAAGAGACACCTTAGAAAAAACCTTTTTTACTGTTTCTTCGTCGGTAATATGATTGATACTGTCAAGAGTGCATACAGCAGCATTTATTGTGCCGAAAAGGTCAAGCTCCTCCATTCTCTGACAGAGAAACATGATATCCTTTCCACTTTCCATTTTCTTTTCCTGCGCCACCGAAAGCATATCCTCGGAAGCGTCAACACCGATTACATCGTAGCCTTTATCGGAAAGAAGCATACTCATTGTACCCGTTCCGCAGGCAAGGTCAAGCAAAATCCCCTTGCCAACTCCACCCTCAGCAAGGAGATTACAGATATATTCGCATCTGCTTTTGTAATCGACATTCTCGGTGAGCATATCATAATAGTATGCAAAATCGCCGTATCCTGCCATTTTTTATCAGTCCTCTTTATTGAAAAGCTTTTCGTAGCCGCCCTTGCCGAAAGCAAGTGAACGGTTAACTCTGCTTATGGTTGCTGTGCTTGCACCCGTTTCAGCAACGATATCGCTGTAAACCTTTTTTTCACTTAGCATTTTTGCAACAACAAGTCTTTGTGAAATTGAAGCAAGCTCTGTCTTTGTGCAAAGATCGTCAAAAAGAGCCTCACACTCTTCCTTAGTCTCGATTCTAAGAATAATATCATAGAGATAATCTATGTTTTTGTTGATTTTTTCAATGTTTCTGTCTGCCATGTTTTCTTTTTTTCCTTTCAAAATCTCATTTTCTCCTAAGCTACAGTTTAACACACTAAATCTAAAAAGTAAATAGCTTTTTTTAACAATTTAAAGTGAAAATATCAACAAACTGAAAAAAGAGTTTGCTTTTTATGCAGAAGTTATGTATAATCAGTATATAATGTAAAAATTTGTAAAGGAGAGATTTTCCGTGTCTCACGAAATCAAAATTTTTCTGACAGTTATCGGCGTAATCGCTGCAGTTCTGCCTATAGCTTACTTTGGTCTTGCACTGTTCTTTTTCTTTATTGCCCTCGGCAACAAAAAAAGACCCGATATGACCGTGCCCGCGAAGAACAGCCTTTTTGAAAGAAACGCTGATAACTCCAACCTTGTTGCAGGTTATAAATGGTATGACACCACTTACCATCAGGAGGTTATTATCAAAAACAGAAAGGGTAAAAATCTTCACGGTGTTGAATTCCGTAACCCCTCAAACAGCAACATCTGGGCAATTGTTCTTCACGGTTGGACAAACGTAAACAGAGAAATGTCAAGCTACGCTCAGGAATTCTACAAAAGAGGCTTCAATGTGCTTCTCCCCGACCTTCGCGGTCACAATAACAGCGAGCACAAATTCGTTACTATGGGCTGGAACGACAGACTTGACGTTGTTGACTGGATTGAAAGCATCGTAAAAGAAAACCCAAAATGCAAAATCATTATTCAGGGCACATCAATGGGCGGTGCAACCACAATGATGACTATAGGCGAAAAGCTTCCCGACAACGTCGTTCTTGCAATTGAGGACTGCGGATTTACTTCTGTCAAGGATATTTTCACCGACCAATGCATCAGAAAGTATCACCTTCCCCCGAAGCTTGTTATGCCTCAGGCAAGTCTTATAAACAGAATTATCAATGGCTTCTTCTTCGGAAAGGCTTCCGCAGTTGAGCAGATTAAAAAAGCTAAGATTCCCGTTCTCTTCATTCACGGCGATAAAGACAACTTTGTTCTTCCGGAAAATCTTGACCCCGTTTATAACGCTTGTCCCACACCAAAACGCAAGCATATCGTCAAGGGTGCGGAGCACGCTTTATCTTCACATTGGTTCCACGAGGAGTACTGGCAGGTTGTTGATGAGTTCCTGGAAGAGCATCTCACCCCTGTTCTCGCTTCACAAAACTAAAAAATATGCACAATTTCATCACCGCTTTCAAATAAATATGCATCAATAATGTTAAAACTTGCATTTTTATCTTGACTTTTAAGGTGAACGAGTGATAGAATATCGTCATCTTATAAAATAATACATATGGAGGACTATAACCATGAAAAAGTTTTTAGCAATCGCTCTTGCAGCTGTTATGCTCTTTGCTCTTGCAGCTTGCGGCGGCAACACAGACGACAAGCCCGCTGATGTTGTAAAAGTAATCGACATCAACCTTACAGAAGAAGAATACGCTTTCGGCGTAGATAAGGCTCAGCCCGAACTTCTTGAAAAGACAAATGCGTTCATCGACAAAATTATGAGCGACGGCACATTTGAAGAAATCTGCGACCACTACTTCGGCGACGGCGAACCCGTTGCAGTTAAGTCAGCAGTTGAAGATGCTTCAAAGGATCAGCTTATCGTTGCAACGAACGCAGCTTTTGCTCCCTTTGAATATATGGAAGGCGATTCATATTTCGGTATTGATATGGAAATTGCTGCTCTTCTTGCAGAAGAACTCGGCAAGGAGCTTGTTATCAACAACATGAAATTTGATGCAGTTTGCCTTTCAGTAGGTCAGCACAAGTGTGACATCGCTATGGCCGGTCTTACAGTTAAGGAAGAAAGAATGGAACACGTTAACTTCTCAAAGTCATACTACACAGCTTCACAGAAGATCATCGCTCCCGCAGACGACACAACCTTTGATGCTTGCACAGACCTTGCTTCGGTTGAAGAGGTACTTAACGGCTTCGAAGCAACAACAAAGATCGGTTACCAGAACGGCACAACAGCTCAGTTCTACGTTCTCGGTGACGAAGAATGGGAATTCCCCGGTCTTGCAGTTGAAGGTATAGGCTACGACAACGGTGCTCTCGCTGTTCAGGACCTTATCAACGGCAACATCAACTACGTGATTATTGACGCAGCTCCCGCTGATATGATTGCAGCAAACTTCAACGCTCTTTCATAAGACAACTAAAAAAACAATATGCAGTGCCTTGCTGAAAACAGTAAGGCACTAAAAAATTATAAAGGAAAATGCTATGAACGGATTTTCAGTGAAAATAGAAAGATTTCTTGAAATACTCATAGAACGCGGCGGCTACAAGGAAGTTCTTATAGGTCTTCAGAACACCGTAGTTATCGCTGTTATGGGTCTTTTAATCGGTATTGTAATAGGTACGCTTATTGCAACGGTAAGAGTTCTTCCGAAATACAGCAAGGTTGTAAAGGCTCTCGACGGCTTCTGCAGCTTTTATGTAGGACTTTTCAGAGGCACACCTATGGTAGTTCAGCTTCTTGTTTTCTACTATGTAATGCTTCCTCTTATGGGCGTGAAAATGTCCTCTGTCGTTGTTGCCATAACCGTATTCGGTCTTAACAGCGGTGCATACATTTCAGAGATTATGCGTGCAGGTATTCTTTCAGTTGACCCCGGTCAGATGGAGGGTGCACGTTCAGTAGGTCTCAGCTATGCAGCAGCTATGACAAAAATTGTTATCCCTCAGGCAATAAAGAACATCCTCCCCACTCTCGGTAACGAGTTTATTGCCCTCATCAAGGAAACATCTGTTGTTTCTTTCGTTGGTGCAAAGGACCTTTATCTCGCTTTCCAGAGTATCGGTTCAGGCACTTACGAATATATGGTTCCTTATCTCGCAATGGCAATTATCTACATAGTTATTGTATGCCTTATTACTTTGGGCATCAAGGTTATGGAAAGGAGGCTGAGGAAAGGTGACAGAAAATAAAACGCTTATCAAAGTATGCGGTCTTTGTAAAGACTTCGGTGACAACAAGGTTCTCAAAGACATCGACACCGACATTATGCAAGGTGAAAAGGTTGTTGTTATCGGTCCCTCGGGCTCAGGTAAAAGTACTTTCCTTCGTTGCCTCAACTGTATGGAAGACCCCACATCAGGCGCTATTATCTTCGGTGGGGAGAATATTGCTGATATGTCCGTTGACATCAACGTACACCGTCAGAAAATGGGTATGGTTTTCCAGCACTTCAATCTCTTCAACAACAAAACTGTTATTGAGAACATTATGCTCGCTCCCGTTCTCATTGGAAAGAAGAACCTCAAAAAGCAAAAAAGAAACAATCTTCTCAAAAAGCTTCATATCAAAAAAGGCGAAATCATCCCCGTCACAACATCTGTTGCGGAAATAACCGCGAACGCAAAGGAAAAGGCAATTGAACTTCTTAAGAGAATCGGCCTTGAGGATAAGGCAGACGCTTACCCCTCATCTCTTTCAGGCGGTCAGAAGCAGAGAGTTGCCATTATCCGTTCACTTGCGATGGACCCTGACGTAATTCTCTTTGATGAGCCCACCTCAGCTCTTGACCCCGAAATGGTCGGCGAAGTTCTTGAGCTTATGAAGGACCTTGCAAACCAGGGTATGACTATGGTTGTTGTAACCCACGAAATGGGCTTTGCAAAGGAAGTGGGCACACGTATCATCTTTATGGACGAAGGCAGATTCGTTGAAGAAGCAACTCCCGAAGAATTCTTTGCTCACCCCAAAAGCGAAAGAGCAATTGAATTCCTTTCAAAGGTATTATAATGTATACAAATCAGCGGTATTTAATGAGTTATGCCGCTGATTTTTCTTTATGCTTTCAATTTACAATTTATTTACTCTTTTAAAACAGGAAAATCAACTTATTACTTATTATGCTTTATGTGTACTAAATTGCGACACTGTGTCCTCAATTGGCTGAAAATCATTGACAAGCTACTATAATTTTGATATTATATAAATTGATATGTAATAGACCTTTTATAATGATAAATCTAAAAAGAGGAAGGTATAAAAAATGAGTAAAAAGATTCCCTACACTCTCTACGACCTCATTCCTTCACAGGAAACTATGCACCTTATGGTTAAGTACAGCTTTAAAAAACAGATTGTTCAGATCCCCTGTTCTTTCACTGCTGAAACAAATATGAATTTCGACCTTATGCAGAAGGCTTTCGAAATTGAAATTGAAAGAAACGACAGCCTTCGCAACAGATTTACTGTTGTTGACAAGCAGCTTAAGCAGTACTTCGTTGAGCCTTTCAAAATGACTGTTCCCAAAAAGTTTTTCAGAAACAGAGAGGAACAGGAAGCATTCTTCGATAAAGATGCTAAAACTCCCGTAAAATTCAAGGACTGCATACCTTTCAGAATTTACTTTTTCAAAACAAACGGCGTTGGCGGCGGTATTTATATAAACGTAAGCCATCTTGCTATGGATGCTCTCGGAATGGTAGTCTGCCTTTTCGATACTCTTATGATTTACTTTGCACTTAAAAAGGGTGAACCTATCCCCGAGCCTCTCTACAGATATGAAGACTACATTCAGGAAGAGTTCAAGAGACTCAAGGATGAAAAAAAGCAGGCTAAGCACGCTAAATTCTATGAGGAATACTGGGATAAAGAAAAGGAACCCTTCTACGCAGGCGTTCACGGCCCCGCTTTCCTTGAAAAAGCAAGAAAAAAACAGAAGAACCCCAACCTCCGTGTTCCCGCTGCTTACAATCCCCTTTACTCAAGCTGCAAGCAGATTACTCTTCACATAGACCCCGAAACATCAGCTAAGATTTTCGATTACTGCCGTGCCAACAGCATCGCTCCCGAAAGTCTCTTTATGTTCGCTCTTCGTACTCACTGTTCATCTATCAACTACAGAACAGACGACGTGTTTATGATGGTAACCTGCAGCAAGAGAGCAACCGTTAAGGAAAAGAGAATGAGCGGCTGTCTCGTTCAGCCTATTCAGGTCCGTACAATCATCCCTGAAGAAAAGACCTTCGCTGAAGGCCTTAAGGAGTTCACAAGAGTAAGAACTCAGCTTTACCGTCACCTTGACTATCCCTACATCAAGGCTCGTGATATGTCAAGAGAGGTTTACGGCTACAACCTTATTCAGGGTCCTGCCTGCATGATGTTTACCTGGCTTCCCATTCCCATTGATGTTGATATGGGCTTCAAGTTCAGCTTCAAGATTCACGATCTTGGTGCTTATTTCACCCCGCTATATACAATCTGCTCACCTGACCCCACAGATAAGGGTATCAATATGAATTACCTTTACAGATACAAGCTCTCCACTCAGGCTCAGATTGAAAAGCTTCACGAAAATGCTCTCAAGACAATTGTTGCCGGTATTGAAAATCCTGACATCACAATTACTGAGCTTCTCGACAATTGCGGCAAATAACAGGTAATCACGGTGGAATGTTCCGCCTGCTATAAAATTTTGACAGGAGAAACAACTATGACTATTGAACTCAGTAAAAAAGAGATTGGAGAACTGAAAAAGCTCAGAGAGAAGATTCACAAGCGTGGTCCTCTTACAACTCTTCAGGATCTTTTCTTAAGAAGTGAAGAATTCGGTGACAGAGTTGCTGTTGTTGAAAAGGTAAAAAAGCAGCCCGTCGCTTACACTGTAAGAGAATTTCACGACAAGGTAAGAGAAGTCGGTACAGCTCTTTATGAGCTTGGTCTCAACGGAAAGCACATTGCTATCGTCAGCGAAAACTCATACGACTGGATCGTTTCTTTCTTTGCAATTGTCTGCACAAAGAGCGTTGCAGTGCCCATTGACAAGGAGCTTCCCGATAAGGATATCAGTATGCTCATTTCAAAAGGCGACGCTGAAGCAGTATTCCACAGCAAGACTTATAAAGAAACAGCAGAGTTCCACATGGGAAATGATGAAAGATGTCAGTATGCTTTCAATATGACTCCCCACTCAACTGCTCCCGGTGGAAAGTTCCTTACAATCAACGACCTTGCAGATATGGGCCGTGAGCTTCTCAAAAAGGGCGACACACGTTTCGCTGACACAAAGATTGAAAAGAACGACCTTGCTGCTATCGTTTTCACATCAGGTACAACAGGCACAAACAAGGGCGTTATGCTCACTCACTATAACTTCTCATCAAACTGTGACGGCGTTCTTGATTTCCTCGGACCGGAGCTTTCAACAATGTCCATTCTTCCCATGAGCCACGTTTATGAGCTTTCATGCAGCGTTCTCTGCGCTACATATATGAACGGTATCATTTACATCAACGACAGTCTCAAGAATATTCTTCCCAACATCAACGAATTCAGACCTAATGCTATGGCTGTTGTTCCTCTTGTTCTTGAAGCTATCTATAACGGTATCTGGTCAAAGGCCGAAGCAAGCGGCAAGGCTCCCATTATGAGAAAGATGATCAAAGTCAGCAACAAGCTTCTCAAGGTAGGCATTGATATCCGTCCCATCGTTTTCAAACAGGTTGCTGAAAACTTCGGCGGCAGATTCCCCACAATGTCCTGCGGCGGTGCTCCTGCAAGAGCTGACCACATCAAGAGCCTTTCAGAAATCGGCTTCAACATTATTTCAGGCTACGGTATGACAGAAGCTTCACCCACAGTTACTCTTCACAACAACGGCAGACTCAAGCCTTTGTCATGCGGTAAGGCATTCCCCAGAGCAAGATTCAAGATTGATTCTCCCGACGAAGAGGGTATCGGCGAAATTCTTCTCAAGGGTGACAACGTAACTCAGGGTTACTATAAAGATCCCGAAGCTACTGCTGCTTCATTCACAGAAGACGGCTGGTTCAGAACCGGTGACTACGGCAGACTCGATGAAGACGGCGAGCTTTATATCACAGGACGTAAAAAGTTCCTCATCATCCTTCCCAACGGCGAAAACATCTTCCCCGAAACTGTTGAAAGTAATATTATGGAAAATCTTCTTTACGCTCACGAGGTTGTTGCTTTTGAAGAACACAAGAAAGTCGGAGACAAAGATGTTGTTGTTATGGCTGCTGCTGTTTACACAGAAAGAAGTGACCATCCCGAGAATATGAGTGAAGAAGAAATCATCAAAAAGGTTAAGGCAGACGTTGCCGAATCCAACAAGGGACAGCCTTCATACCGCAAGGTACAGAATGTCTACGTCTCTTTCAGCGAGTTCCCCAAGAGCTCCACAAGAAAGGTTATCAGACAGAAAGTCATTGATACATATACCAAAGAAACTCAAAATGCTTAATTAATGGAGGAAGTTTATAATGTTTGATAAGGTTAAAGAACTTATCTGCCAGTATGTAGATATCGATCCCGCAACCATCACAGAGGAAACAAACATCAGAAGTGATCTCGGTCTTAACTCACTCGAGCTCATCAACATTGCTGTTGCAATTGAAGACGAATTCGATCTTGAAATCCCCGACCGTGAAGTCGCTAACATTGAAACTCTCGGTGATGCTGTAAAAATCATCGAAAAGTACACGGAAGACTGATAAAGTTTATAAAACTCCCCGATTTTTTGGGGAGTTTTTATTTTTTGATTGACTTATCACACTTAAATGTTGTATACTTATTCTGTTATATTTTGTTTAAGCTGAGGCTTATTCAGGGAGGAAATATTATATGGCATATTTAAGCGATATTGAAATTGCTCAGCAATGTGAAATGAAGCACATTTGTGAAATTGCAAAAAAGGCCGACGTTGATATGAAATATATTGAACAGTACGGCAATTACAAGGCAAAAATTGACCTTTCACTTCTGAACGATACAAAGGATAAGAAAAACGGTAAGCTCATTCTTGTAACAGCAATTACGCCCACACCTGCAGGCGAAGGTAAAACTACCACCACAATCGGTCTTGCAGACGGTATGAGCAGAATTGGAAAGAAAGTTACCGTTGCTCTCAGAGAGCCCTCTCTCGGTCCCGTTTTCGGCGTAAAAGGCGGTGCTGCCGGCGGCGGTTATGCTCAGGTTGTTCCCATGGAGGACATCAACCTTCACTTCACAGGTGACTTCCACGCAATTACAAGTGCAAACAATCTTCTCGCAGCTATGCTTGATAACCACATTCAGCAGGGTAACGCTCTCGGTATTGACGTAAGAAGAATCACATGGAAGCGTTGTCTCGATATGAACGACAGACAGCTTCGCTTTATTACAGACGGTCTTGGCGGCAGAATCAACGGTACTCCCCGTGAGGACGGCTTTGACATCAGCGTTGCAAGTGAAGTTATGGCAGTTTTCTGCCTTGCAAATAGCGTAACAGACCTTAAGGAACGCCTTTCAAAAATCATTGTAGGCTACACATACGACAACAAGCCCGTAACCTGCGGACAGCTCAAGGCTGCAGGTGCTATGACAGCACTTCTTAAGGATGCTCTCAAGCCCAACCTTGTTCAGACTCTTGAAGGTACACCTGCTTTTGTTCACGGCGGACCTTTTGCAAACATTGCTCACGGCTGCAACTCAGTTATTGCTACTAAGACTGCTCTCAAAATGGGCGACTACACAATTACCGAAGCAGGCTTCGGTGCTGACCTTGGTGCTGAAAAGTTCCTTGACATCAAGTGCAGAATGGCAGGTCTTAAGCCTGATGCAGTTGTTATGGTTGCAACAATCCGTGCTCTTAAAATGCACGGTGGTCTTCCCAAGACAGCTCTCGGCGAAGAAAATCTCGAAGCTCTTGAAAAGGGTATTCCCAACCTTCTCAGACATGTTTCAAATATCAAGAATGTATACAAGCTTCCCTGCGTTGTTGCAGTAAACCGTTTCCCCACTGACACAGATGCTGAGATCGACTTCATCATCGCTAAGTGCCGTGAGCTTGGTGTAAACACCATTCT
>JBGVGM010000104.1:0-6289 GCA_045121655.1 Acutalibacteraceae bacterium
AAGCGTTCGGAAGGTAAGCCTTATCGTGTTGCTATATCTCATTCTGCCAAGAAGCTCCTTCGTGTTATTTACACTTTGCAAACGAAGAATATTTCTTACAATACTGACTTGATAAGATAATTTCAACCTATATATTTTTAAAGTCCTTGAAATACAGGGCTTGGTTTTCTGTAGCCTTTTTTACCTCTCTAAAAATATTTAAAAAAACGCTTGACTTTTAATAGTTAGTCACCTAATTTATATCCCAAACCTCTTACGGTAAGAATGATTTTGGGGTTCTGTATATCATCTTCAACTTTTTCTCTCAGCCTTTTTATATATACCGTAAGCGTATTGTCGTTGACAAAGTCGCCTGCAATATCCCATATTTCAGAAAGCAATTTATTTCTTGTAAGAGTAACACCGGGATTATTAAGAAAAACGAGAAAAAGCCTGTACTCTAAAGCAGAAAGAAAAACATCCTTACCGTTTTTTGTGACAATTCCTTTATCCATATCAACACTTACATTGCCGAGAGTGAGAACACTCTGACTTTTGCCTGTTCTGCGAAGAACAGATTTTATGCGGGATATAAGCTCTCTCGGACGGTAAGGCTTTTCTATGTAATCATCAGCACCTATATCAAGACCTGTAACAACACTGAACTCATCAGCTGAAGCCGTAAGGAAAATTACAGGACAATCGGTTACACTTTTGATTCTGTTACAAAGAGAAAATCCGTTTCCGTCAGGCAGAAGTACATCTAACAATACAAGGTCAAACTGTGCGGTTTCAATTTTAGACTCTGCTTCTTTACAGCTTAGTGCACTATCTGTATCAAAGCCTTCCTGACGAAGAAGCTCACTTAAATTTTTGACGATGGTAACATCATCTTCTATGATAAGGATTTTAATCATAATATCACTCTTTTCGGTGGATATATAATAATTATACATAAACTAAAGGGTAAAATCAACTTTTGTGACGGATTGGTAATAAAGATATTGGTCATTAAAAAGCAAGGATGTAATAATGCAATAATACTCAAGAGAATTTTGTTGCGAATAATATTAAGTAGTGCATAAAAATTTGGATATCTCCTTATACATAACTCTTTATAGCTCTGTTGCGGATTTTGATTTTCATTTGTTACTCTATAATAGGCGATTTTTCAAAAGTTCCCTATTATATATAATAGAGGGATATTTCCGTTATTATAATAACTGCCCCCACCAATAATTTTTTTCAAAAGTAGGAACAATTTCATACACATAATTCCCATTACTGTATAGAGGGATAATTTACACAACACTCGTCAATTTTTGACGGGTGCTTTTTTATGGCTAAAAATATTTTTCAACTTTTTTCAAAAATCAGGAACATTTCACCCTTGCTTATGTCGTTTAATATAAAGAGGGGTAAAAATTCGAAAAATAGTTTAACGCACCTCTTGAATGTAGATTTGATAGGTGTATTTTTTATACCCAAAATCCTAAATTCCGGTATATGAATAATGCGTCACATTTTTCGCAGTTGAGTATAAAATTTTATAAGAAAGGAGTTTTCAAATGACTTAGCACAAACCACACTGTGAGCCTAATTTGGCTCAGCACAAATTTCAACTGAGCCACAATGGCTCAAAAATGGTGCCACTTTTACGAACAAAGAAAAATATGGCACCACTTCTGATGCCATAAAAAACAACTGATTAAGGGCGCCCTTATCTGCGGTGAAGGAAGACAGCAGAAGCACTTATTTATCCTTTGGCTGTCTGTCCTACACCGTAACGAGCAGGGAACTTGTACGGCAAGTTCCAAATTCTTTAGGGTCCCTTAATCCCTAAAATCTAATAAAAGGAATGGTGATATGAACAACGCACCAAAGAACAAAACACAAAGGCTTGAAATCAGGATAACACCTGAAAACAAAAAGAAGATTGAGAGATATGCTTCAAAATGTGGGTTGTCTACAAGTAAATATGTAACAAAGAGAGCATTGGGATTTACACCGCGAATGGTGTTGCCTGATGCTTTTTTTAATTTCTACGGAAAACTATGTGAAATCTGCAATTATGAAATGACACTCGAAACTGAAGTTAAGCTACTCACTCTCATTGATGAAATTCACAATGAAATACTCTCGCCTAAAAAGGAGGTGAATGATTTATTGCTACCACAGGATTCTGGCCCGTAAAGAGCCGACTTAAAGAGGTTATTCAGTATGCTGAAAACCCTGATAAAACCATTGATAAAAAATACCTTGATGAGGATTTGTACCAAACTCTGCAATATGCCGAGAACGATAAGAAAACCGATGAGAAGCTTTATGTGTCAGCTATTAACTGTCCCGTGCAACGAGCCTATGAGCATATGATGACAACCAAGCTTCACTACGGAAAGCTTGGCGGTAATGTGGCTTATCACGGCTTTCAAAGCTTCAAAGAAAATGAAGTAACACCCGAAGAGTGTCACAGTATAGGCGTAGAAACAGCTAAACAAATGTGGGGTGCTGAATATGAAATTGTTGTTACAACTCATTTAGATAAACATCACCACCTGCATAACCATTTCGTCGTTAATTCTGTTTCCTTCAGAACAGGCAGAAAGTTTGAAAACCATATTTCCGACCATTACAAGCTCCGTGAGATTTCTGATGCCATCTGCAAAGAACGAGGTAAATCAGTTCTTGAAAATGCACCGTTTTACGGTGGTGAGAAGAAAGCATATTGGCTTCATAAGCAAGGCAAGAAAACTCATAGAGATATGCTCAGAGAAGATGTTGAAATATGTCTTACCGTAGCTACAAATTGGGACGAATTCAGAAGAGTTCTTTTTACTATGGGATATGAGGTAGATTACAGGCGGTTTACCATCAAGGCAAAGGATTGGGAAAGAGGCGTAAGGGTTGTGAGCCTTGGCTATACAGTAGAAGGCATTGAGAAAAGATTCAATGAAACCTATTACAGCGGACATCATCTTGCTGATTGGAACAACTTCTTCTATGCAAGGCGCAGATACTTTCCTCTTGAATAGCCGCAACAGAAAATATCAGTAAAGATACAATTAAAAGGTATATCCGTCTGACTTATCTTATCCCCGAACTGCTTGAAATGATGGACGAAGATAAAATCGCTTTGTCCGTCGGTGTTGAGCTTTCGTTCCTTGATGAGCAGTTACAGTATGATTTACTTCGTATAATCGAAGAACAGGAATGTACACCTTCATATTCTCAGGCTTGGCATATGCACAAGGATTTTAATGCAGGCACTCTTACAGTTGAAAGTATTGAAAATACTCTCACAGCGGAGAAACCTAATCAGAAACCTATGTGTAAGGTGCCTATTGAAAAGTTGCAGAAAGTCGCACCTAAGGTTAAGGATAAAGACTTTGAAGATTTCGTACTAAAAGCCTGTGAGCATTATTACAGATATCTTCAGCGCCAGCGAAACAGGGATGCGAGGTGATGTGTATTGAAGTATATTGGAATTCTTAAAGCATATATCCATTATCTTAATGATGACATCAGAGGAGAATATTCCTTCAAGGTTAAAGGTCACGAGGTAGTTGCTACCTTTGCAGAAAAACGTAACAATGACATTCTTCCCCGCATTCGTGAAATATTACTGGGTGATTCACACATTCGACAAAGTGATGCCCCTGATATTAAACTAAAGAAAAATATCAAGGAGGCGGTTTAATGTCAAAACGAGTGTGCTGTCTTTACCGAGTATCAACAGGTAAGCAGGTTGATTATGACAGCAACAATGAAGCAGATATCCCGATGCAGAGAAAGGCTTGCCATAAGTTTGCAAGTGAAATGGGTTGGGATATTGTTCACGAGGAACAGGAAGATGGTGTTTCCGGTCATAAGGTGCGAGCTGAAAACCGTGATAAAATTCAAATCATAAAAGACCTTGCGAGAAAGAAAAAGTTTGATATTCTGCTTGTGTTTATGTTTGACCGTATCGGCAGAATCGCAGATGAAACACCGTTTGTTGTTGAATGGTTTGTCAAAAACGGAATTGAGGTTTGGAGCACACAAGAGGGCGAACAAAGATTTGATAATCACATTGACAAACTCTTAAACTATATCCGTTTTTGGCAGGCTGACGGTGAAAGTGAGAAAACATCAGTACGAACAAAAACAAGCCTTGGTCAGTTGGTTGAAGCAGGTCACTTCAAGGGCGGTGTTGCCGCCTTTGGATACGACCTTGTGAAAAACGGCAGAGTTAACAAACGCAAGCATGAGCTTTATGATTTACAAGTAAATCCCGATGAGGCGATTGTTGTGAAGATTATCTTTGATAAGTACACTACCGAGGGTTATGGTGCTCACAGAATTACTACTTGGCTTAACAACAACGGCTACCGAGCGAGAACAGGTAAAATGTGGCATGAGGCTACTATCAGAGGTATTCTTTGTAATCTCACCTATACGGGTGTACTTCGCAGTGGAGATTCCCGTTCAAATGTTATACCCGAACTGCAGATAATTCCGCCTGAACAGTTTGATAGAGCAAGAATGATTATGCAAGAACGTTCAGACAGGAAGAAAGGAAATCCCACAGTACCACTTAATACCAAAGGCAAATCACTTATCTCCGGCAAGGTTTACTGTGGGCATTGCGGCTCAAGGCTTAATCTTACAACAAGCGGAAGATACCGTAAAAGAAAAGACGGAACTGTTGATACAACGAAGCGAATCAGATATGCCTGCTACGGTAAAAGCAGAAAGCAGACGGAGTGTGACGGTCAGTCGGGTTACACTCTGCATATTCTTGATGATTTGATTGATGAAATTGTCCGTGATATTTTCAGAAAGATGAAAGGTGTTTCAAAGTCTGATGTAATCAAGCTCCGATATGCAGATGAGCTCGATGTGAGAAAAGCAAGGCTCAATATGGTGAAAGCTGATTACAGTAAAGAATTTGAAAACCTCACCATACTGAAATCCGAGGTTATAAAAGCAATCAAGGGTGAGAGTTCTTTCTCGGCCGATACTCTTTCGGAGCTGATTGCAGAATCAGAAAAAGAGTGTGACAGGCTTTCGTCTTTAGTTGCCGAAACTGAAAAAGATGTTGCTGACGGTGAGAGTGTACTCAAGAACTTATCCGATAGCTTTGATGAACTGATTTTTTGGGCGGAGCTTTATGATGAAGCAAGCTTTGAAAAGAAGAAAATGATTGTTAATTGTTTGATTAAACGAGTTGAGGTTAGCAGAGGCTATAAGCTAAAAGTTGAGTTTAACATTGACTTTGAGCAGTTTATGGTAGGAATTGATAAGGTAGCGTAAAAGAATAACTCCGGGTAGTTGATGCTACTCGGAGTTATGAATTTAAGTTAATGTTATTGATGGCTTTCTTTGTTTACCTCTTCAAGATATCCAGCTGTTATAACACCGGATGGTAACGCTATGATAGCAATACCAAAAACAGATGAAATCATAGTGACAATTCTACCAATGGTTGTTACAGGGTAAATATCGCCATAACCTACTGTCGTTAGTGATATTGTTGCCCAATAAATCGCATCAAAAAAGGTTTCAAAAGATTCAGGTTCAACATTATAAATAACTAAAGCTGATATTAAAACATAGGCTACAGCCATTGTTGCAACGGCAGTTAAAACCTTTTTCTGTTTTTTAAACACATTGGAAATTATATCAAAGCTTTTAGAATATCTTAAAAATTTAAAAGCTCTTAAAACTTTCAATGTTCTTAATAACCTAAAGAGTTTTAACAATCTAAAACTACTATTCAATACCGTTATTGAGGGTAAAATAGAAATTAAATCAATAATTGCCATAGGGGTAAGCGGATACATAAAAAATGAAGCAACTGATTTTTCGAGTTTATAATCAGCAGTTAATAATCTCAAAAGATAATCTAAGATAAAAATGCTGACAGTAATATAATCAATCCATTGAAAAAGAGCATTCGTTTCTTTAAATGCAAGAGGGATTATACTAACAACAATAGTTGTCATCATTATGAAATCATATATGTTACTTGCTTTGTTGTCGTTACCATCAGGTTCAATAATAGAATATAGTTTCTTTCTCATGATACACATCCATAGAATTATTTTCTAAATTATACCATAAGTATATGAATATTTCAACAAATCAGCATAACGAAAAGAATTTTGACTACTATTGGGGTTACAAAAATCATGTGCTCGTTGATTGTATTACAGGTTTACCTATATATGAGTTAACTACAGGTGCCGATGTGTATGACGGCTCTGTTGCTGTTGATATTCTAAAAAATACAGATTCTTTTATCTCTGTTAAAGAGTGCACTTTTATTGCC
>JBGVGM010000105.1:0-15936 GCA_045121655.1 Acutalibacteraceae bacterium
GGTTTAGGACTTTCAATTGTAAGCCGTATTGCAAAATCTCACGGCGGTGATGTTGCAATTAAAAGCGAAAACGGAACCAACACCTTTATAATATGGATTCCGATTAATTAAAAAATATTTCTCTATTTCACGTTGATTTCATAAACACGGTTTATGTTTTAAACAAGGAATTTGAATTTATATGTGGGTTTGCTCTTTAAAGAGGGTGAACCCACATATATTTTTTATGTAAAAACAGATTGAATAGCTTTTTTCTTCTGAAATCGTCATAAAACAGGTTGTTTTTTTCTCAAGTCTCTTTACCTGCTTGAGAAAATGTGTTATTATTTACATATAAATGCATTTTTAAAGGAGAAAATTATGAAAGAGATTTTAATGTCAAATTTCCCGGCAGGCTTTGCAACGGTTTGTCTTGCTCTTTACTTCTTCGGTATGGCTGTTGTGTTTATTACAAAGCCTCTGAAAAATGCCGAAAGCTTTTCAATAAAACCTGTGGACAATGCAGGCAAAACCGAAATCAGAGTGTACTACGGAGGAATATCCTTCGCTCTGGGTGCTTTCTTACTTTATCTTACATACGCAACAAAAACACCCTTCTATTCACTTGTGGGCGGTATGTTCTTTGCAACAACCGTGTTCGTAACAAGAACAATCTTTCTTTTTGTGGATAAGGGCTGGAAGTGTCCCTACACAAAGCTTGCAATTCCTGCAGAGGGTGCTTTTGTAATTGCACTCTGGACCTGCTACTTCCTTGCTAAATAAGACATTATGAAAATACATATTATACCCGAGCCGAAAAGTCTCACCTTTTCGGAAAACAAGGTTTTTATACTTACAAGACTTTGCGATTTATTCTCTCAAAAAGGCTGCGAAAAGGCGTTTGACAGCTTGACGGAGTTTATCTCGGAAAGGTTTTATCTCGAGCTTTTAGGTACAGGTAAGGAAAAAATTCAGCTTTCCGTTGACGAAAGCCTTGAAAAACCTGAAAGCTATACCCTTGATATAACAGAAAACCTTATTGAAATAAAGGGAGCCGATGAGGCAGGCGTGTTTTACGGTGCAGAAACACTTAAACAGATTTTTCTTCAGTGTGAAGAGAAGCTACCTGAAGTTCATATTGAAGATGCACCTGCATACTCCTACCGCGGCTTTATGCTTGACTGCGGACGCTATTTCTTCTCGAAGGAAGATGTGATGAAGTTTATTGATATTATGGCTATGCACAAGCTTAACCATTTTCACTGGCACCTCACCGAGGACCAGGGCTGGAGAGCCCAGATGCTTGACAATATTCTTCTTACTGAAATCGGTGCCTACCGTTCGCACACCAATTTCGGCATGAAGCCTCACGGCGGTTTTTATACCAAGGAGGATATGAAAGAGGTAGTTGAATACGCACATAAAAAGTGCATCAAGGTTATTCCTGAAATTGACACACCGGGACATACAGTCAGTGCAATTGCCGCTTATCCTGAGCTTTCCTGCTTTGAACGCAATCTGAACGTTGCTACCCACTGCGGTGTAAAGCACGACGTAATTTGCGTCGGCAAAGAAAGCACATATGATTTTGTGTTTTCTGTGTTTGATGAGCTTATGGAGATTTTCACTGACGGTATAATTCATATCGGTGGCGACGAGGTGCCCACAACCCGTTGGGAAATCTGTCCGCACTGTCAGAGGAAAATCAAAGACGAAGGACTTAAAGGCACAGATAATCTGCATCCCTACTATCTTTCAAGAATTGCTGAACATATCGAAAGCAAGGGCTCAAAGGTAGTTATGTGGAACGACACCGTTAAGGAATATATGGCAAAAAGCAGCATTGTAAGGCAACTATGGGATGAAGAAATGAGCGAAGAGGATGTTGTAAATCAGATAAATAAGGGTACTGAGTTTATAATTTCCTTTGTTAATGCTTATTATCTGGACTTGCCCTACGGTCAGACGAGCCTAAAAAAATGCTATGAATATAATCCCTGCTATAAAGGGATTGCAGAGGATAAAAAGAAAAAGCTTTTGGGTGTTGAAGCCTGTCTCTGGACTGAGTTTGTGCCTGACATGAAGAAAGCAGGATATCAGACATTTCCGAGACTCGGTGCCTTCAGTGAAACGGCATGGACTGAAGAGGAAAACAGAAGCTTTGAACGGTTTCTTGAAAAGCTTGATTATTATGAAGCTCTGATAACTGTATTCTTTAAAATGAATTGTGCCGGAAAGCGAAGGGCAATGCCTAAGGGCATCGGAAAGCTTGGCTCAAAAATTTATTGGGAAAGAAGAAAGCTTTGTTGGCAGGGGCTTCACAATATCATAGATAATAAGAAAGTGGAAAGAAAATATAAAGGAGAGGAAAACAATGATTAATGTAATTCCAAGACCAAGAGTTGCAGTTGAGGAGGAGGGCTGTTACCAGCTTCCCTTTGGTGCACTCAGCGTACAGTATGACGGCAGACTCGGCAATATGCGTCAGTGTGTTGCCTGCACCTTAGGTGTAATGAGCGAAGAAAGAGAAGAAACCGACATTCGCTTCATTTATACCGAAAAGGTTAAGGAAGAAGAATACGTGCTTAAAATAAGCGAAGAGGGAATTAAGATTTTCGCTTGTGATTACAGTGGTGCTTTCTATGCGATGGTTACACTCAAGCAGCTTATTGACAGCGAAAACAAGGTGACTTGCTGCAAAATCAGCGACAAGCCCCTTTACTCCTGGAGAGGTATGCAGCTTGACGAAAGCCGTCACTTCTTCGGTGCTGAAACCGTAAAGAAGCTTATTGATTTTATGGCACTTTACAAGCTTAACCGTTTCCACTGGCATCTTACAGACGACCAGGGCTGGAGAATTGAAATCAAAAAGCATCCCCTTCTTACTGAAATCGGCAGCAAGAGAGTCGGTAGTCAGCTTCATCACTGGAAGTGCCTTGATATGAGCCACACTCCCGTTGAAGGTTACTACACTCAGGAAGAAATCAAGCAGATTGTAGCTTATGCAAAGGCAAGATGCGTTGAAATTATCCCCGAAATTGACTTCCCTGCACACTCCCTGGCAGCTATCGCTTCATATAACGACCTTGCATGCCGTGAAATCCACTGCGAAGTTCCCAATTTCTTCGGCGAAGTAATTCCTGCAAGCCGTGGCGAAAAGAACTGGAACAGAACTCTTTGTCTCGGTAAGGACGAGGTTATTGATTTCGTATTTGATGTAATCGACGAAACAGCTGAGCTTTTCCCATTCCCGTACTTCCACGTAGGCGGTGACGAAGCTCCCACAAATGAATGGAAGAATTGCGATAAATGTCAGAGCAGAATGAGGGCTGAAGGCCTTAAAAACGAAACTCAGCTTCAGGGTTGGTTCACAAACAAGGTGAACGCACACCTTAAAGAAATCGGTAAGACAATGATTGGCTGGAACGAGATTCTTGCAGCAAAGGGCATTGACAGCGATATAGTTGCTCAGTATTGGACACCGCTTAAGGATAAAAACGTTAACAAGCACCTTAAAAACGGCGGTCAGACAATTCTCAGTAACCACAAGTACTTCTACTTCGATATGACTCACGAGTACTGTACAGTTAAGGATACATACTACTACGAGCCTAAAAAGGTAGGCATCAAGGGTAAGTACAGCGACAGTATTCTCGGCGTTGAGGGTGAAAACTGGACAGAGTGGACAGACGAAGAAAATGAACTTTTCTTCAAGCTCTGTAACCGTGGCCTTGCACTTTCAGAGTGTGCATGGAGCAGAAGCCATGACTACGGTGATTTCCTTGAAAGACTTGAAGCAAACAAGGAAATGCTTGACAAAATGGGCATTTACTACGGTGAAGATTGGCTTACTCTCGAAAAGAACAAGAAGAGAAAGAAGAAGGCTGCAAAGAAAATCGGTCTTGATAAAAAGGCTTACGACAGCGAATACGAGATTTCAATTAGCAAATAAGAATAAACAAAAAGCACCGATTGACTCGGTGCTTTAGCTTTTTATAAAAGTGCCTGAAGCTTTTCCATAATCTCTTTCTTTGGCTCAGGGAGATTTCCGAAAGGAAACTCTATCCCCATTTTATCATACTTTACCTGACAGATTTTTCTGAAGGGTAAAAGCTCGGTTTTAACTACACAGCTGTGCTTTTCTGTAATCGCTTTCAGCTTCTGTACGTTTTCCTCATTGTCGTTAAGAGTGGGTATAATAACCTGCCTTAAGACAGTGGGGATTTTTTCTGTGTTGAGATATGAGAGAAAATCAAGTACCTTTTCCATTTCACAGCCCACATGCTTTTTATAAAGCTCATTGTCGGTGTACTTAATATCAAGCAGAACAAGGTCGGTTTCCTTTAAAAGAGACTTTACAGACTCGTTCATCACACTGCCCGAGGTGTCAAGACAGGTGTTGATTCCCTCTTGGTGGCAAAGTTCAAAAACTCTGCGTACAAAATCAGCCCATAAAAGAGGCTCTCCGCCTGAGACGGTAATTCCACCGTCTTCTTTGAAGTATTCTTTGTAGCGGACTGCTCTTTTTACAATTTCCTCAGGGGTGTACTCTGTGCCCTCAAGAGGATTCCACGTGTCGGGGTTGTGACAGCAGCCGCAGCGAAGATTACAGCCCTGCATAAAAGCTATAAATCTTACTCCGGGGCCGTCGAGAGTACCCAGGGACTGAAAGGAATGTATACTGCCCTTTAATCCGTTTATGCTCATACTGCTTCGTGGAAGGTACGGCTGATAACCTCACGCTGCTGCTCTCTTGAAAGCTTGTGGAAGTTAACAGCGTAGCCTGAAACTCTGATTGTAAGGTTGGGGTAAGCTTCGGGATTGTTATAAGCTTCCATAAGTGTTTCTCTGTTGAGAACATTTACGTTGATGTGATGAGCCTTCTTTGCAAAATAGCCGTCGAGAATGGTAACAAGGTTGTTGATTCTCTCTTCCTCTGTTCTGCCGAGAGCTTCGGGTGTAATTGAAAATGTGTTTGAAACACCGTCACGGCAATCATCATAGCTGATTTTTGCAACAGAGTTAAGGGAAGCAAGAGCACCGTTTTCCTCTCTGTTGTGCATGGGGTTGGCACCGGGTGCAAAGGGAGCAGAAGCCTTTCTTCCGTCGGGGGTAGCACCTGTGTTTTTGCCGTACATTACGTTTGAGGTAATTGTAAGCACTGAAAGAGTGTGCTCAGCCTGTCTGTATGTGGGAGTTTTACGAAGCTCAGTAATAACCTTATGAGCCATTTCCTTGGCAATAAGGTCAACTCTGTCGTCGTCGTTACCGTATTTGGGGAAGTCGCCTGTTGTTTCAAAATCGGTGATGAAGCCGGTTGAATTCTTTATGGGTCGTACGTTTGCAAACTTTATTGCACTGAGTGAGTCGGCAACAACGGAAAGTCCTGCAATACCGAAAGCCATAAATCTGCCTACATCTGTATCGTGTAGAGCCATCTGTGTCTTTTCGTAGGCATATTTGTCATGCATGTAGTGGATGATGTTCATGGTATTTACATAAAGGTGGCTGAGCCATTCAATGTAAACATCAAAACGCTTCATAACATCTTCATAGTCGAGCTTTTCAGTGTCAAGGACAGGCATCTGAGGGCCGATATGCATACCACTTGTGGTGTCGTAACCGCCGTTGATTGCAATAAGAAGAAGCTTTGCAAGGTTACATCTTGCACCGAAGAACTGCATCTGCTTACCTACCTTCATAGCTGAAACGCAGCAGGCAATTGCATAGTCGTCACCGTAGATAGGACGCATAATGTCGTCGTTTTCGTACTGAATTGAGTCTGTGTCTGCTGAAACCTTTGCACAGAATTTCTTGAAGTTTTCGGGAAGTGAGATTGACCAGAGAATGGTAAGGTTTGGCTCGGGTGATGAACCGAGCGTGTAAAGTGTGTTAAGCATACGGAAGCTGTTCTTTGTAACAAGTGTTCTTCCGTCTTCGCCCATACCGCCTACTGCTTCGGTAATCCACATGGGGTCGCCGCCAAAAAGCTCGTTATATTCGGGTGTGCGAAGGTGACGCGCCATACGCAGCTTCATTACAAAATCGTCCATAAGCTCCTGAGCACCCTCTTCGGTAAGTGTGCCGTTCTGGATATCACGCTCAATGTAAATATCGAAGAATGAGCTTACCCTGCCAAGGGACATAGCTGCACCGTTTTGTTCCTTGATTGCACCGAGATAAGCAAAATAAGTCCATTGAATTGCTTCTCTTGCATTGGAGGCAGGCTCACTTATATCAAAGCCGTACATCTGTGCCATTTCCTTCATATAGCCGAGAAAAGCAATCTGCTGATAAAGCTCCTCGTCAAGTCTGATTTTTTCTGTATCAAAGGTTGAGTCGGAAAGCTTAGCCTTGTCCTTCTTCTTTTCTTCAATGAGCTTATTTACGCCATAAAGAGCGACTCTGCGGTAATCACCGATGATTCTGCCCCTGCCGTAAGCGTCGGGAAGCCCTGTTATTACGTGGCACTTTCTTGCAGCACGCATTTCATCTGTATAAGCTCTGAAAACGCCGTCGTTGTGGGTTGTACGGAAACGGAATTCCTCCTCAACCTTTCTTGAAAGCTTGTAGCCGTAAGCCTCACAGGCCTGACGGGCCATTCTCATTCCACCAAAGGGGTTTACACCTCTTTTGAGTGGACGGTTGGTCTGCATGCCAACGATAATTTCGTTAGCTTTATCAATATAACCGGGAGCGTAGCTTGTAAGTGAGGATACTGTTGCAGTATCAATATCAAGCACACCGCCGTACTGCCTTTCGAGAGTGAAAAGCGATTGAAGCTTTTTCATAAGAGCTTCAGTTCTGGGTGTAGCTCCGGCAAGAAAGGAGCTGTCACCCTTATATTCGGTATAGTTCTGCTGAATGAAATCTCTTACGTTAATTTCGTCCTGCCATACGCCTTTTTTAAAGCCATTCCAGTTTTTGTGTTCCATTTTGTACCTCCTGTTTTAGCCGGGCTGTTAAAATAGTCTGTCAAAAAAAATAAGACAACCCAGCTTTCATAAAACTGTGTTGCCCAGACGGTCGGCACTATTAACCTTCAAACTCCCTTGCGGTTATCCGCAAAATCCGTCAGTTGTATGAAGGGTCTTTACACAGATATTATATAAAAAAACGGCTGTTTTGTCAATGAAAAATGCCCTTAAATGGTGCATAAAAAAATATCAATATTTGTCTTGATAATTGTGACAATTGAAAGTATAATAGAAAAGACGGAACGTTTAACGTTTCAATCTGTTTTTTTGAGGTGATTCTGTGAACGGATATATAAAGGTTGCTATGGCAGTGCCTAAAGTTAGTCTTGCCGATGTCAAAGGCAATCTTCAGGATATAAAGGAAAAGCTTCTGAAAGCTGAAAAGGAAAAGGCTGATATTGCAGTTTTCCCTGAGCTGTCACTTACGGGCTGCAGCTGTGGCGATTTGTTCTTTCAAAGAGCTTTGCTCAGTGAAGCACTTTCAGGCTTAAAGGAGCTTTGCGAATTCAGTAGCTCCGTTTCAGCTTGTATTGTTGTAGGTCTGCCCCTTGTTATGGGCTCAGGTCTTTTTAACTGCGGTGCTGTGATTTCAAAGGGCAAGCTCTGTGGTATTACAGTAAAAACCAATGTGCCTGATACAATTGAAAAAAACGAAAAACGCTGGTTCGGTTCAGCTGAAAATTTACCCTTTGATTGTATAACTGAAAAGGAGCTTGGACTTTCCGACAGCGAAAGAATAATCCCCGTTGGTAATGACCTTGTTTTCTCACTTGATAACGAGTGCAGATTCTCTCTCGAAACAGGGGAGGATATGTTTATGAATGTTACTCCGGGCACTCTTCAAAGTACTTTCGGCAGTGAGTTTATTATCAACATCGGCTCTTTTGGTGAAGCAATCGGAAGAAGAGAATACCGCAAGGAATGTGTAAAGAATCTGAGTGCAAGACTCAATTCAGGCTACTGCCTTGTAAGTACGGGTTGGGAGGATTCTACAAGTGACACAGTCTATTCGGGTCAGAGTCTTCTTTGTGAAAACGGAACAGTAAACGCTGAAAACGAAAACTACGTTGATACTGACTATATTCTTTTCGGCGAAATTGATATGGAAAAAATCCGTGCCGACAGAATCAAGGACACTGCGGTGCCTTTCTGCGGTAAAAAATGCAGAAGTGTTTTTGTTGAAACATCTTCAAATCACGAGGCAGACGGTGAAAGCATACAGCTTAACAAGTTACCCTTTGTGCCTCAGACCAAGGAAGAAAGACAGAAGAGGTGTATGGAGATTTTCTCTCTGCAGGTAACCTCTCTTAAGCGCAGAATTATGAAAACCGGTGGCAGACCTGTTCTGGGTATTTCAGGGGGGCTCGATTCAACTCTTGCGCTTCTTGTATGCGTTGAGGCTGTTAAAGAGCTTGGAAAAGACCCGTCGGAGATTGTGGGTATTACAATGCCTTGCTTCGGCACAAGCGACAGAACGTACAAGAACTCATGGCTGCTTATGGAAACCCTTGGAATTACAGCAAAGGAAATCAGCATTAAGAAGGCTTGCCTTCAGCATTTTGAGGATATCGGTCAGGATAAGGACAACTATGACCTTACCTTTGAAAATGCTCAGGCAAGAGAGAGAACCCAGGTTATTATGGACTATTCGGGTAAGGTTGGCGGTTTTGTTGTGGGTACAGGCGACCTCAGTGAGCTTGCTCTCGGTTGGTGCACTTATAACGGCGACCATATGAGTATGTACGGAGTAAACGGCGGTGTGCCGAAAACACTTGTACGTTGGATGGTTAATTCCCTTGCTGATTCGGATATGTTCCAAAAAAGCCGAGATGTTCTCAAGGATATTCTTGACACTCCTATCAGCCCTGAGCTTCTTCCTGCTGACGAAAAAGGCAACATTTCTCAGCAGACAGAGGATATTGTAGGCCCCTACGCTCTTCACGATTTCTTCATCTACAACTTTGTAAGATACGGCTTTTCACCAGAAAAAATCTTTCTTCTTGCAAAGCGTGCTTTTAAGGATGATTTCAGCGAAGAGGTTATTCTGAAATGGCTCAAGAGCTTTTACAGACGTTTCTTTACTCAGCAGTTCAAACGCAGCTGTCAGCCCGATGGAGTGAGAATAGGCTCGGTAGCCCTTGGTTCAAAGGATTTTTACAGAATGGCAAGTGATGCATCATATGCTCTTTTTATGAAAGAGGCAGAAAAGCTCTGATTTGTTCTGAATAAATCAGATATGCCTTAAATGTGGTGTTTTGGTGAAATGTATTGATTTTATTGTATCCTTGTGTTAAACTGTTATTAACATACTTAATAAGGAGGAAATAAAAATGTTAGTAATTTTAGCAGGACTTTCAGACGTTGTATATTTCATCAAAAAATTCTTTGAGGATATGCTCGCTAAGCTTACAGGAAAAGCTGAATAAACCACGAGGGGCTGTTTTTACATCTCCTTTTTTTAGACTCGCTGTGTAGGGAAGTGCATCTTTCCCGATTCGTAGGACTTTAGCTTAGGACCACACTCTTATGAAGGCAGATGTAGAGGGCAGAAGCCCTCTCAGTCAAAATCTTCGATTTTGCCAGCTCTCCCAGAGGGAGAGCCAAGTGTTCAGTTCTTTGTTTATGTTCATATAACTAATCGAGTTTTGTTTGACAAAAAATAAGTGCCCACCGTATAGGTGAGCACTTTTGATACTATTATAGGAAAAGGCTTATTTCTTGTTAGCCTTTTCTTTTCTTCTGAGCTTTTCAGCTTCCTTTTCTGCCTTGAGCTGTCTTGTTCTTTCAGCCTTTTCAGCATCAAGCTTTTTCTGCTCTTCAATTTTAGCAGCACGTTCAGCTTCTGATCTTGCCTTAGCTTCATCGTACTGTGCAGCGAGCTCTTCAAGGTGAGTGTAGTTTTCCTTTTCCTTAACAACCTTTTCAGCATCAAGGTAAGCCTTTGCAGCTCTGCCGAAGTAAGCGTGCTTGTCCATTTCCTTTTTAGCTTCGTCCTGAGCCTTTGACTTCTGCTTATTAACTTCCTTAATTGCGGCTGTAAGATCCTTAAGCTTAAATGAATCCTTTGCTTTCTTAGCTTCAGCCTGCTGGAGATAAAGGTCCTTGAGCTTAGCGTCGCATTCATCCTCTGTTGCGAAGAAGCCTTCAAGTGCCTTGAAATCGGGCTGAACAAATGATTCTGCTGACCTGTAGTACTTCTTGACAGCCTTTGCTGATGAAAGAAGGTTTCTCGCAATGTCGAGCTTGAACTGACGAAGCTCTTTTTCTTCGGGAGTTGATTTGGGAAGAGCTCTTGCCTGTGCAATTTCTTCTGTAATTTTGCTGATATCAGCGTTGTAAATGCCTTCAAGACCTGCAGAATAAATTCTGTAGCTTGCTTCATATTTAGCGTTGTAAGCCTTTGAGGAGAACTTGTCAAGCTCAGCGCAAACCATCTTTGCAATTTCAATGCTTTCATTATACTTGAGAGCAGCTCTGTATGACTTTCTGCCCTTGCTCTTATCAGCTGTCATAGCTTCAGCAGCTGCAAGCTCTCTTGCTTCGTTGATGATATCAATAGCTTCAACGAGAGTCTGGTCATTTGTGATACCATTGCCGTAGTCCTCAAACATAGCACGGATTTTGAGAATTTTAACGATACCCATCTGATCCTTTTCTTTAAGGTCATAGAAGAAATAGGGAACCATATTAAGGAAAGCACCAATGGCAGCCATAACGATAAGTGCTGTGAACATTTTATCAAGAAGACCGGGCTGACCTGTTGTTACATCGAGAATATCAAAGGGCTTTTCATAACCGTTACCTTCAAAAATGCCCATTTTTTCGTATACGAAAGGAAGCACGGATGATGTAACAAGAGTTACAATGTCACCGATTGTTTTTACTGTTGCAAACATACCGTCAACACGTTCACCTGTTTTGTACTGGTGGTAGTCACGGATGTCAGCCTGAATTGCAGGGGTTGTAATCTGTTCAAAAGCACCGAAGAGCCAGTTGAAGTATACGCAAGTTGCAAGCCAGAAAATGCTCTTGGTGTTAAGTCCCATTGCAAGGATGCAGACGATGTTCATAAAGTTAACACCGAGAAGCACCTTTTTCTTACCAAAGGCACGTACACAGAAGGGAGCAATAATCATACCCCACATTGAAGCGTTACCTACAACTGTGTTGATAATACCCATAACGGTACCGGTTGTTGCGTGACCGTAGCTGTAAGCCCAACTGAGAACATTACCGTAAGCACCTTCAAGGAAGCCCAGCCAGCCTGCAAGGGATATAATCCAGAAATACTTGTTCTTTGCAACAGACTTGAAAGCGTCTATAAAACGAACCTGAACAACTCTTGTTTTTGCCTGAACGATTTTTTCTTTTGTATTACCGAATACAATAACGGTAAGACCCATACCGAGAACTGCAAATACAGGGTAAGCAATACGGTAGAGCTTAAGATCATACATGTTGTTGTTTGTTGCGTACTGAGCAACGATGGGAAGAACAATGTTTACAATTGAGGGAGCAAGAGAGTAAACAACGCTCTTGATTGCAAGAACATCTGTACGTTCCTGAGTGTTGGGTGAAAGTACATGAATGAGGTTAGTATAAGCATCATTAAAGAAATTAAAGAAGAATTGAAGTAAAAGGTTGAAAAGCAGCACAAGTGCACATTTTGCAATATATCCTCCGTCGTAGCCGAAAAGCTGCATGGGGAAGAACTGATAAAGTATATCATATGGGAAATATACATAACCGAGAACAACAAGCACAGTGGGAAGACCCATAGAAATAAGGTAAGGTCTGTATTTGCCGGCCTTGTTTCTGGTGTTGTCGATCATATTCGCTCTGACAGCTGTCAGGGGAATGTTTGCAATTGTTGAAATTATGTAAAGAAGATACATATGGGTAGGTGAAACACCGATAGCACCGCCGACAATCATGTTGTTGGTGTTAACGAGAAGTGCGTTACCCATAGTGATGATGAAATATGCACCAATGCCGCCGCCGGCATAGGCTGCAATTTCCTTGAAGGTCATATAACGACCTGGCATAGGGATATTCCAGTAGGTTCTGAAATCGCCCAAAAACGCTTTGGCTTTCTGAATCAAGTGAGTTCCTCCTCTGTTTTGTTTTTTTGATACTCAGATTAAATCTCCAATCCAATCATTTAATGATTATACCATAAGTTGAAATGTTTTACCACTGTTTAAGGGAAAGTCGACATTTTTCGTTGGTTTTGTATATTTCCTCATAGAATATTTTGGTGGTTTCGCACAAATATGGTTTTATGAAAAAAAGAAACCGTACCTGACTTTTCTGTCAGATACGGTAGGGGTTGTGAGGGTATCAGTCTTCTCTGCCAACGAGCCAATTGAGAGATACACCGAGAACATCAGCGATTGCTACCAGCTCGTAGTCGTTTACGCTTCTGATCTGTCCTTCAAGCTTTGAAAGACCTGATGCTGTAAGTTCAACGCCTTTAATCTGGAGCTGAGTAAGAAGATCGATCTGCTTAATGCCCAGTTCTTTTCTTTTTGCTTCGATTCTCGCACCTACAATATTGCGGTTGCCGAGAGGTTGCTTTCTTATTCTCATAAATTTCACACCTTATAAGTATTATGGTTAAACCACTACCATAGTATGGTATCACAAAAACAGTTGCTTTGTCAAGGAAAAATCTTCTGATAGAAAGTATAATGTTAGTGCTATAAAGCATTTTGAATTGTACTTAATGCACATAAAATAATTCTAATTTGACATAACAGGAAAAAAGTTGTAAGTCTTATTAAAAAATAATAAAAAATCTTTAAATCTGCGGAAAAAAGTGGTATAATGAAAGCTATCTACTAATGAAAGGCATGTGTAATTTATGGGCAATACTCTTGAATCAAGAAATCTTACAATGCTGGTGGATTTCTATGAGCTTTCAATGGCTAACGGATATTTTACCAACGGACTTAAAGACAAGATTGCACATTTTGATATGTTCTTCAGAAAGGTACCCGATAACGGCGGCTTTGCAGTTATGGCGGGTCTTAGACAGCTTGTGGATTATCTCAAGAATCTCAAGTTCACTCAGAAAGACCTGGAGCTTTTCCGTAAAAAGGGCTTTTGCGAAGATTTTATCGAGTATCTCAAAAACTTTAAGTTCAGCTGCGATGTGTGGGCAATTCCCGAGGGAACACCCATTTTTCCGGGTGAGCCTATTATTACAGTAAAGGGTCCGATAATAGAAGCTCAGCTTATTGAAACAATGGTTCTTCTTACAATCAACCATCAGAGCCTTATTGCAACAAAGGCAAACCGTCTTAAAAGGGCAGCAGGCGACAGAATGGTTATGGAATTCGGTTCAAGAAGAGCACAGGGCTTTGATGCAGCAATTTACGGTGCAAGAGCAGCTTATATCGGTGGCTGTGATGCAACAGCCTGCACAATTGACGAAAGAGATTTCGGCATTCCTGCCGTAGGCACAATGGCTCATTCCTGGATTCAGCTTTTCGGCGATGAGCTTGAGGCTTTCTGTGCCTATGCAAGACAGTACCCCCATGACTGTACACTCCTTGTTGACACATATAACGTAATTAAAAGCGGTATACCCAATGCAATTGAGGCTTTCAGAAGAGAAGTTTTACCCAGAGGCTTCAGACCCAAGGGTATCAGAATTGACAGCGGTGATATAACCTACCTTTCAAAAAAGGCGAGAAAAATGCTTGATGAAGCAGGCTTCCCCGATTGTAAAATCGTGGCAAGTAACTCCCTTGATGAAAACATTATCAGAGATATGCTTGTTCAGGGTGCACAGATTGACTCCTTCGGCGTTGGTGAAAGACTTATAACTGCCTCCTCAACACCTGTTTTCGGCGGTGTGTATAAAATTGTTGCTGTTGAAGATGAAAACGGTGTACCGGTGCCCCGAATCAAGATTTCGGAAAACGTACAGAAAATCACAACACCTTGTGCTAAGAAGGTTTATCGACTTTTCGACAAGGAAAGCGGAAAAGCAATTTCCGACGTCATCACTCTAATTGACGAAGAAATTGACGACAGCAAGCCCTATGAGCTTTTTGACCCCAACTACACGTGGAAACGTAAGGTTGTGGATAACTACGTTGCAAAGCCTCTTCTTGTAAAGATTTTTGACGGCGGAAAGTGCTGCTATGACTGTCCCGATATCAAGGATATAAAGAAATACTGTATCGAGCAGGTAGACACACTCTGGGACGAAGTCAAGCGTTTTGAAAATCCCCACGTTTACTACGTAGACCTTTCACAGAAGCTCTGGGAAGAAAAGAAGAGACTTCTTGACGATTTTGCGGAAACGATGAAATAAAAAATACACTCTCAGTCAAAATCTTCGATTTTGCCATCTCCCTTTAAAAGGGGAGACAAGAATAGATGCACAAATATAAAGAGATGAACGCTTGTACCCTCTCAGTCACTTCGTGACAGCTCTCCCGGTGGGAGAGCCAAGAACAGATATTCAAATATATAGAGCCGAACTCTTGCCTCTCTTTGTGGGAGAGGTGGCAGCCGCAGGCTGACGGAGAGGGCAAACCCTCCGATTTTAAGCTCACACTAAAATAAAAGGAGAAAGGCATTGAGAACAATAAGCTATATTGTACCCGAGGAATACGACGGTGCAAAGGTATACACCTTTCTTAAAACACATATGAAAATCTCCCTTACCCTCCTTCGCTCACTTAAGAGAGTGGAGGACGGACTGCTTCTCAATGGTGAGCACACGAGAACTGTGGATATAATTCATACGGGGGATACCGTAACGGTGAATATGCCCGAAAAAGAGCCGAAGATAATCCCTCTTGATATCCCCCTTGATATAGTTTTTGAGGACGAGGATCTGCTTGTTATCAATAAGCCGGGAAATCTTGCCATGCACGAATCCCACAACCATCAGGGCGATGCACTTTCAAACGCGGTTGCGTCGTACCTTATGAAAAAGGGGAAGCCTGCAGTTTTCAGATGTGTGGGCAGACTTGATAAAGGCACCTCAGGGCTGGTTATCTGTGCTCTTAATGCTCACGTTGCAGCAAGACTTTCGGGTGCTTTCCAAAAGAGATACCTGGCAATATCAACGGGCAGGTTTACACAAAAGGGTGAAATTATAAAGCCTATTTACCGACCTGACCCAATAAAGACCTACCGTACCGTTGATGAAAGAGGGGACTATGCCGAAACTCACTTTGAGCCTCTGGAGTACGGTGAAAACTATACTCTTATGAGAATCAGACTTGAAACGGGCAGAACCCACC
The DNA here is from genome assembly GCA_045121655.1 of Acutalibacteraceae bacterium. Classification (GTDB taxonomy): domain Bacteria; phylum Bacillota; class Clostridia; order Oscillospirales; family Acutalibacteraceae; genus UBA6857. Next base: position 15,221 of record JBGVGM010000105.1, read on the forward strand.
AGATAAGAGTTCACTTCGCTTCACTGGGCGCTCCGCTTTACGGTGACACGATGTACGGAAAAGCTGATGAGGACTGTTTCCGTCAGGCACTTCACTGTGAGAGTGTAAGCTTTACCCACCCCGTAACGGGCGAGAAAATGCACCTTAAGGCAGAAATGCCAAGGGAAATGCAGACTTTGCTGCAGAGACTGAGAAATGAAAATAACAAAGCTCCCGATTGATTCGGGAGCTTTTTAATTGCACAATACAAAATGACGGTCTAAACGCTCCTTCAGTCAAAATCTTCGATTTTGCCAGCTCCCTCAAAGAGGGAGCCTCAATTGCCTCCTTGTTGGGGCCGATTTCCCACAGTGTATGGGAAATGTCTGCAAAGCAGACAAAGGGGGACGGGCGTGTTACGCTGGCAGACCGCAGGTCTGACTGAGGGAGTACCAACCGTCACCTCACGCAATTAAATGTAAACGATGTAACAACATAACAATGTTTCATATAATAATTTATTCAGGGTTATTTATAAAGTTTATAAATACTTTTTATTGTTATATTGTTATAAATCTCTCAGAACCCTTATAAATAAGGGCACTGAAAAAGTCTACGCAATGCATAAGTACTGCATAAAGCGTAGATTTTTTTCGTATTTTGTGATATAATTTAATCATAAAATACAGGGTGGATGATGAAAATGTTAAGAGACAATAATCAACTCAAGCTTTCGC
>JBGVGM010000106.1:0-21223 GCA_045121655.1 Acutalibacteraceae bacterium
ACGACATAGGCGCTGTACTTGACAAAAACTTTAAGAAAAACAAAAAAGATTTTCTTAAATGGTTCAAAAACAGCAGATTTTTCAGAAGCGGCTGCCTTTTTGCTTTAGGTTCACTTGCTGCTGCAGGTCTTCTTGCTGTTGTACTTTTACCGGTATATAAAATTCTTTCTGAATGTTCGGCAACCTCAGGTAACTTCCCCGACGGACTTAAGACATATTTCAATTACTTTGATTTCCTTGCAAATCACTTCGCTTCACTTACAACAACAATAAGAAGCAGCGGAGAAGATGTTCTGCCCAACATTTACTGCGGTGTGCTCCCCCTTCTTATGGCTCCGCTTTACTTCTTTACAAAATCAATTTCAAAGAAAGAAAAAATTGCAACTCTCGGTCTTCTTGCCGTGCTCTACGCATCTTTTAATATTAATTTCCTCAATTACATCTGGCACGGTTTCCATTTCCCCAACGATCTCCCCTACCGTCAGTCATTCATTTATTCTTTTGTGCTTCTTCTTATGGCATACAAGACTTTTATTCGTCTCAGAGAATTCAAAACAACACATATCGGAATTGTTGGTGCGGTGCTTTTAGGCTTTGTTGTCATTGTTGATGAACTCACTTCCAAGAATGTAACTACAACAACCGTACTTTTCACTATGGTTCTTGTTGTTCTGTATGTTATTGTTCTCACCTTTTTCCTTGATAAGCGTTATCAGACAGCTTCACTGGCTATGCTGCTTATGGTGTGTACTGCAAGTGAGGTTATAATGTGCGACACGGCTGCTCTTAATATCTCGGTTGATAAAACTCCGTACGTTTCGGATTACGATGACTTCAAAGACATCAAACAAAATCTTGATACGATAGAAAACGATGAGTTTTATCGTATGGAGCTTACAAATCTGAGAACAAGAATGGATAACTCCTGGTATTACTACAACGGCGTTTCAGTATTCTCTTCCATGGCTTACGAGAGACTTGCAAGCCTTGAAGACGACCTTGGTATGATGAGTAACAGAATCAACAGCTTTACTTATAACCCTCAGACACCTGTTTACAATATGATGCATTCTCTTAAGTATATTGTGAACAACTCTGTTATAAATGTTCTTGATTCTGAATACTACGCCCCTTCAGTTTCTAACGATACTTTCTCAGCATACAAAAATAACTACTATCTTCCAATAGCTTATCTTATTGACAGTGAGGCTGAAAGCTGGGGTACGGAAGGCTATATGGATTCATGGAAGCTTGAACACGCATCAGATCCGTTTATGCTTCAGGGTGACTATTTTGACAAAGCAACCGGAATGGGCAATCCTTTTGAAAGACTGCAGATTTCCTATGTAACATATTCAAACTGTTCACCTTTTACAGAAGACCTCAGTGCTTCTTCATTCTACTACGAAAAAACAACTGCTGACGCTGAAGGTAACGCAACGTTTTATATTACCGCTGAAGACAAAGGCAACATTTACATCAACTTTGACGTAAGCGGTGCAAGTTCAGGGAATCTGTCAATTGTTACTCCAAGAGGTACATTTACACACTCCGCTGATCAGTCCTGCATTCTTGATCTTGGCGAATTTGCAGCAAATGAGACTGCACAGATAACCATACCATTTGAAGCAAACAGTGGTAACGTTACTCTCACCGCCTACACAATAAACAATAAGGTATTCAGAAAAGGCTACAACAAGCTTTACGAAAACCAGATGCTTGTTGAAGAATTTGATGACACGTACATCAAGGGCAGATTTACTGCAGAAGAAGACGGAATTCTCTACACCTCAATCCCCTTTGACCACGGTTGGAGTGTAATCGTTGATGGTGAAGAGGTTTCCGATCTTGATATTATTCAGCTCGGTCAGGCACTTCTTGCAGTAAAGGTAAAAGAAGGCAATCACACAATTGAATTCAGATATTCGGTTAACGGCTTAAAATTAGGTGCTTCCGTAACTCTTTTCACTCTTTTTGCATTCTGTCTTTACTTCTTATTAAAACGTCCCATAAAGGCAATTTCTGCAAAGATTCTTCCCTCGTTCGACCCGGTTGACGACAGCTTCAATGAAGAGATTTATCTTCCTGTTCATACTGAGGTTAAAGAACCGAAGCAGATAATCATTAAGCCAAGTCCTGATAGGCCGATAGGTTATGTACCGCCAAAGAAGGAAATCATTTCTTCCGAAAGCTATAAGCCTGTTGTAAAAGAAATCATTTATCCGCCTGAGGAGATTGAATAATTAAAGAAAAGCGTCTGAGATTTACTCGGACGCTTTTGAAATTAACTTAAAGTTATTTCATGTTTCTTTCGTAGGATTCGATCATTTTCTTAACCATCTGACCGCCAACGGAACCTGCTTCACGTGATGTGAGGTCACCGTTGTAACCCTGTTTAAGATTTACGCCTACTTCTGAAGCAGCCTCCATCTTGAACTTGTTGAGAGCTTCTCTTGCTTCAGGTACTGCACTCTTCTTTGAATTATTACTTGACATTGTAATTCATCTCCTTACAAAATGTTTTCTTTGCGTTTGCAGTATTATTATGAGTAGTTATATTTTTTTTACTAATGAAAAAAACTGTAAAAAGATGAAAAACCTGCATCTTTGTTTGATGCAGGTTTTAATATTTAAACGAATTTTTCGGGAACGTATGCTATCAAATTGCCGCCATCTTTAAAGAAGAACTGAACAAAAATTCCGTTGTCACCGATATAACTGTATTGGCTTCTGTAATTATTAAAATACCTTTCAATAGTCTTTTTGTCCGTTACCTCTTGAGGAGTACTCAAGTCACTTTGTATAAACAATCTTCCATCATCCTCATAGTAGTAATCCTTAACAAAAGTTGCACAAACGGTTCTGTCAAGCACTCGAACAAAATTTGACCTGTTCCATTTTTGTTGAAATTCAATTTCTTCCCTGACATTCTTTATCTGAACGGCGTCAATATCTTCAAGTGTATAGTGATTAAAATCACTCTGATCTATGTTGTACTTGTTGAGGAAGCTCATTGTGTTGCTCATAAAAGAGTAAACAGGGAAATTTTTCTGCTCATACCTTCCGTCGTCAACTTCATAATCGTAACGATAAAAATGTACATAAAAAAGCGGCTTTTCTTCAGGATAGAAAACCTGTGCTACTGTCATGTTTGTAAGGTCAGCAGCAAGAGCTTTTTTGAAGGCAAGAATTTCGTCTTTTGGCATAAGCTTATCCAGATAAATTTTATCGCTTAGTGTTGAATTTAAAATTACAGGTACGCTGTTTGTGTAATCAGCTTTGAATTCAAACATATCCGAAGCCCACTTATACTCTTGCTGCTCAATTCTTGTTTTAACTTTTTCAAAGTCAACTGACAGCTTTTCACGTTCCTTATCCTCGTCATATTCCGAAAGACTCAGAACTTCGTTTACGAAATTTTTATATTGCTTTGTTTCTATGAATTCCATACTTGCTTTTGCACCCTCATCTGAAACATCGCGATAAATTCTGCCAACTGTTCTTCCGCTTTTCAACTTATAAACAACCGATACCCACGATTCGCCCTTACCTAGATCATCAGTTATTCTTTCATGAATTGAAATGACTTTATTAATATCATTAGGGTCGGTGATTTTACCGTAAAGTGTATTGTGATAAATGAGTGTTCTTTCACTACTTTTTTCAAATGTTTCACATGCAGCCGGCATTATTGCAGCATACTCAATTTCTTCTGCCTTAGGAGGCTTACTGAAGTAACCGAAACAGTTGGTGGCTGAGCAAGTTGTAAGCAATATGCAGATTGCTGCAGTTACAGCCGCACCAATAAGATTATTCTTTATGCCTTTATCGTTATGATAAATCACAACAACTGGGATAGTGTAACCGATAACAGGCATCACAATCATCAGAGCATATCTTAAATAATTGTTATTAAGTTCAAATCCGCACCATATTGAAAACATTAGGAAAGCTATAATACCCGAAGCAATTGCAACCAGTTTTCTGTCAGCGCCAAAAGCACCTGCAATTTCAGCCTTTCTCTTTTTCATAAGCATAGGCAAAAGTACAATAATTAATATTGCAGCAACATACCAGCACAAAAGTGTAAGCCAGTTCACGGATGAAATACCATTGAAATTTGAGTAAGTTCTTGCTGATACCGGAATAAAGTTTGAAATTTCAACCGGCATAAAATATTTAATTTTTGTAAGCCAATCAGGGAAATACGCCTGTGAACCCCAAAAGTCCTCGCTTTTAAAAACTGCAAAGCCGTTGAACATGTTGTTGCCAAGCCTATCAACAGCAAGATTTATTGTTGAAGGAATCATTGCAAGAACAGCGTAAATCCCGGTAGCTTCAATGATATTACCAACCGAAAGCATAACTGCGCTTGCAGCACCGAAGCCGAGGAGCATATTCAAAAAGAAGCACAAAGAAAGATAAACTGCACTTTTAACAGTGTCGGCTGCAACTGAATAGAAAATACCATTTGCAATTAAGCCTACAATCAAAGGCACGATACACGATATAAACATATAAACAAGCGATGTACTCAATCTGTTTTTCAGCAAGGTTTTCCTTTCAATTCCTGCAGATAGATAAACGTTGCATCTTTTTGTTGAAGTAAGGAAAAAGAATGCTTTTATTGCCATAAGCGCACCGCTACTCATGTATCCCATAGAAAACAGAGTTTCGTCAAAACCGGTATATTCATTGAAAAAAGTCCAAAGAAATTCTTCACCGTTATATGTGCTTTTAACAAAATACCAAAGAAGATACGATGATAAAACGGTGAGTACAAACGGTATCAACGCATTCTCTTTCAAGCACCTCTTAAGGTCATATCTCGCTGCGTGATTAACTGAAGATTTCGTTGATGTCATCTGACTTCGCCTCCATTTCGCTTAAAAATACTTCCTCAAGGGTCATAGGTGTAGGTTCAACTGAAACAACAGGCATAGCCTGAAGTGCCATCTGCACCCTTTTTAGGTTGTCTGCACCAAGCACGTTGAATATCGCTGCATTCCCCTGAACTCTGAGTTCTTTTATGGGCAAAGCTTCAAGCTTTTCTTTCGGTATCGGCTGTGAGAAGAGAATACGGAACTTTTTGTTCATAACCGGTATGTCATCAATGCAGCAATCAATTGCGAGCCTTTTACCGTTGATAAGTCCAATATGATCGCAGAGATTTGAAAGCTCTGCAAGTGAGTGGCTTGAAATAATCACTGAACAATCTGTGTCAGCTATGTACTCAAGGAAAAGATTTTTAGTTATCTCTCTTTTTTGTGGGTCAAGACCATCAAACACTTCATCAAGAAGCATAAACCGAGGCCTTGATGCAAGAGCAAAAGCAATTTCAGCCTGTCGCTTCATACCTTTTGAAAAGCTGCGTAGCTTTGCTTTTTTTTCAAGTCCGAACACGCCGAGAATTTTATTCAGTAATTCTGTGTCGAAACTTTCGTACATTCCTTTATAAAATCTGCCCATGCCCTCAACTGTAGCATTGGTAAGAAAATACATATCATCAGGTATGTAGAACAGTCCCGTTCTGATTTCTGCATTATCATAGGCATTTTCGCCGTCAAGCAGAACCTTTCCGCCGTCAGTATCATATATTCCTGCAGCGGTTTTCAAAAAAGTTGTTTTACCTGCACCGTTATATCCGATTAGTCCGTAAATTGACGAATCCTCAACGGCAAAGGAAATATCCTCTATGGCAGTAAAATCGCCGAATTTTTTGGTTAAATTCTTAACCTCAATCATAATTACTTCACCTGCTTAAGACAATAAATTTCATCAACAACAGATTGAATTTCTTTTTGCGTAACACCTTTTGCTCTTGCAGAGCGTACTGAAACACGTAAATCCTCAAGAGCTTCAGCTTTTATATTTTCGTTCACTCTGTTGAGCTGACTTACAAATATGCCTTTTCCCTGAGCTGAATAGACAAATCCCTTTGCTTCCAGCTCCTGAAAGGCTCTTTTTACTGTGTTGATGTTAAGTTTAAGTTCGCTGGAAAGTGTACGGAGCGACGGAAGCTTGCAGCTCGGCTCATATACTCCGGAATTTATAAGCCAGATAACCTGTTCTTCAATTTGTTCGTACACCGGAATGCGACTTTGAAAATCAATGGTAATCACTATTATTTCTCCTCTTTAAAATTTTACGTAAAATTCATTGTGATAACTGTGCTATCACTGATATCACAGTTATATTATCACATAGCACACCTGTTGTCAATAGTGTACAAACAATTTAAGAATTTTGTTATAAATTAAAAGAGCACCGCAAAAGCGATGCTCTTTTATCTTATAAATGGTCTTTATATCTTTCAGCAGTAATAATACCGTCTTCAACGTGAAGCTTGCAGATTCGGGCATTTCTTGCATCAAAAGCACTAGTGCCGTCGTCATTCTTGTAATCTCTTGCGTGGTAAATTGCATACCACTGACCGTTTTCTTTAATCATTGAATGATGGCCTGTACCTTCTTCAAATTCATTCGCCTTAAGTACGGGATGATAAGTGTTGTCATCGGGATATTTTTCAAACTTGATTTTTGTAAGGTCGGTTTCATCTGTTTTTGCTCTTGCGTAACCGATATAATACGTAGGACGCTCGAAGCAGTTGCCTGAATACATCAGATACTGCCAGTCTCCTTCCTTGAAGTAGAAGGCACCCTCAATTGTATGCCAGTGCTGACCGGGCTTGTATCTGTTTTTCTGATAGATATCCTCATCGAGAGTAGGCTCAACAACAAGAACGGGCCTTCCTTCAGGTGTAAACGGATCAAGCATTCTATCTACATAAATGCAGGTGCCGATACGTTCGCCTTCAAATTTGTTCGATGAATAAAACAGGAAAAGACCTGCTTCATTTTTAACAATGTGAGAATCAATTGAAAACGGGTGCAGAATCTGCTTTGTATCCTTAAACGGACCAAGAGGACTGTCGGAAACTGAAACGTGCATAGCACCTCTGTGGCCACCTTTATCGGGAATATCGTTGTAAATTTCAATTGAGTTGTACATATAAAACTTGCCGTCAAGCTCAATTACGCTGGGAGCCCAGAAAGCTCTATGGTGTTTCATAGTCATAACCATTCCGAAGTATTCCCAACCTTCAAAAAGATTGTCCGAATGGTATGCGTATATTCCGTCATGACCTGTTACATAGATATAATATCTGTTGCCGCTTTTTAAAATAAAAGGGTCAGCTTGTCCTTTGTACTGGTTTTCTTCAATTTTCAATAAATGCATATTTTCACCTTCTCTTTTAAGTTTAAATAATTATACAATAACAAGAAGTCTATTTCAAGATGATTCTTAATGTTTATATAAGAATCCGATGAAACGGAACAAGATATTAAATGCTGTTTTTCTGAATTTCAAAAAATCACGCCCTTTTATAAAAGTTTATGTTAAAAGAGCGTGTAAAATTCAACATTAAGTTAAATACGTAAAAGCACAAAGAATAATTAAGCCCAAAACATTAACCGCAGCAAACCAACCGAGAAATTTCAGAACATTGGCATTTTCATTTTTAAAATAGAGCTTAAGTGTTATGAGACTTGCAAGTGATGCAACAGGTGTGCCTAAGCCACCGATGTTTACACCCTGAAGCAAGCTTTTCCAATCATCGGTAAAACCTGACAGAAGTACTGCCGCAGGTACGTTGCTGATTACCTGACTTGCTCCTACAGAAGTAAGTAGGGTGCTTTTCTGAAGAAGTTCACTTAAAAAGCTACGTACAGCTTCAATATTACCAAGATTTCCCGAGATTATAAAGAAGCAAACAAATGTCAGAAGAAGCATATAATCGATTTCTTTAAAGAGATTACGATTGAATATAAGCAGTGCAAAAGCGACAACAACAGTTGTTAATATGTAAGGAACAGCTCTAAAAACCGTTAAAAGACAAAGAATAAACAATATAGTGTAGATAATCAGAATTTTAATGCTTTCTATGTTCTCTTTTTTATGGCTGAATTCAGGAAGCTTGCCGGGTATAATACCAATGCTTATACTAAGAACCATTACAAAGCTGACCGCTGTTAAAGGCAATACAGCCGAGAAAAATTCAGCTACAGAAAGGTTAAACGCCGAATAAAGAAACAGATTCTGCGGATTGCCTACCGGCGTTGCCATGCTGCCAAGATTTGCTGCAACGGTTTGCATAACTATAACAGGAATGATTGATTTACTGAATCCAAGCTGAATAAGGAGCGCAATTGTGAAAGGAACAAAGACTATTAAAGCTACATCATTTGTAACAAGCATCGAGCAGAAAAACGGAAGCATTACAAGCACTGTTGAAAGGACTTTGCCGTTCTTGATTTTTGACAGGAGTTTATATGTCAGCCACTTAAAAGCACCTACGCTTTTAAAACCTGCAACCACTGCCATAAGACAGAAAAGCAAACAAAGTACACGAAAGTCTATATATTCAATATATGCTTCATTTGGTGGTACAAGAAACATAGTTAGAATTGCACATAGAGCAGAAATCACAAAAACGATTTCTTTTTTTATGAAAGTTTTAATTTTTAGCATAACAACACCGTAATCTGTATTTTTCAGTGTATTATAGCATTAAATTTGATATAAATCAATTGGTCAGAATGGATTTATATTAGTGTACCTTTGCGAACACATGACAAAAGCGGGAATTGCTCCCGCTTTATGTATTATAAGCCAAGTAATTGTTTTTTCTTAGCATCAAATTCTTCTTGAGTGATAACGCCCATGTCGAGTAGTTCTTTGAGTTCTTTGAGTTTTTTGAGTTCATCGACATTTGATGTGTTGGAGTTTGTTTTTTTAATATTAGTTTTAACTCTTTCCTGTCTATCAGATAAAAGCTTACTAATAGCAGAATGAATTTGCACTTGATTTTTAATAAGCTTAAAACTGATTTTTCCTGATGAGGTTCCGATTGCAATACCTTTAAATATACTTGTTCCGACAGCAGATACAGAATCTATGGGCAAATCAACACGCTTTCCGAAAGATGTAGTACCGTAAACTCTTTTATCAGTTACAGTTAAGCTTGTGCTTAACCAGAAAAGAAAGGCAATTCCACCAACAAGTAAACCAAGTCCTATAGCTGAGCCTATTAAAATATCCTGTATATTTAACCAATCTAACGCATAAGCAAAGCCTGAAGAAAAGCCTGTATAGCTTAGTGCTGTCTCTTTTCCGTGCTCATATACATAATTATTATACCATAAAACACTGTTTAACAGTTGCAGCGTAACATATATAGCAAAACCTAAAAGGCTAATTGCGGCTACAATTAAACGTATTTTAGTTTTATTATAATGCTCGCTTTTTATAATAATTTTTTCTTCCATGTTATTTATCCTTTCTGTGATAAATTCTGCACCGCTATTCTGATACTATGCGGTACACAATCATTTTTACATACTTTGAAACTGTTGAACCGCTACGCCCATTTGTCTGCCAACCTCAGCATAATTGTCGTATTTAGCATAGAGGCGGTGCATTTCAACATTTTTTTGTGGACAAAACGTATTTTTAATTATCCCTCCTCAAAGATTCTGCACTATTTTACTCCACAAATAAAAAAGTGCGCCAACCGTAGTTAACGCACATAAAACGCAAACTCCGATTGTCGCCAAACAAACTTAAACAGAATGGGGATAACAATCCAAGCCATAATGATATAATGGAATCTGCATTTTTAACAAATTCTAAAATCATTATGACTAATTAAAGGTATAGTTATCCCGTAAAAAGATAAAATACCCCCACAGTTTCTGTTTATTAAGTTTGTTTGGCACAATCAGTATACCATAATCAGTTGCGAAAATTCAATACTTAAATTAAATAAAGTAAAATAATTAAAGTACCCACTGTTAAATGAGTACTTTAGGGAAAATGGTCGGAGTGACGGGACTTGAACCCATGGCCTCTTGGTCCCGAACCGTCGCCGCGATGTGTTGCTGTCGCAACACTAAACCCCAAACTTCGCCACGCTTGAACGCACTTGGTAATATTTTACTGTTCTGTCATACTAACGAGTTTATAAAAACTCGTTCTTTTTGTTTCTGTCATTTCCATTGCGGTTTTCGCAGTTATCTCTCCTGCTTTCCAAGAGGAATAAACCTCAGACCAATTTTCAGGAAATGTCAATGCAGGTCTTCCTAACTTTTTGCCTTTTTGCTTTGCGGCTTCAATGCCCTCAGCCTGACGCTTTTTTATAGTTTCGCGCTCTTGTTCGGCTATCGTTCCTAAAACCTCAATAAGAATGTTGTTTACCATTTCAAAGACCCATTCCTGACCCTTAGGCAAATTCATCATAGTTGTTGGTAAATCAATAACTTTGAGCCTTATGCCGTTATCCTTAAAATATTGAAGTTCGTTTTTTATATCGGCTTTGTTTCTGCTTAGTCTGTCGAGTGATTTAATAACAAGTGTATCACCGCGACGGAGCATTGCATTTTTTAAAGCCTGATAACCTGAACGGTCTAAGTTCTTGCCGCTTTCCTTATCTGTTATTATATCCCTTTCGGTTGCTCCAAGAGACTTAAAAGCAGATATTTGGCGGTCAAGGTTTTGGTCTTTGCTTGATACTCGTGCGTAAAAGTATGTGCGGCTATCCATGTTCGCGCCCCTTTCTTCATCTTATGTTCGTATTATATCATAAGTGTTCGTAAATGTCAATATATTTGCGAATATATTTGTAAATTATTTTATATATTTAACGAACAAAGAAAACACGGTGAATTTGCGTGTTTATAAAGGTGTACCTTTACGAACAGATAACAAAAGCGGGGAACGCGCCCCGCTGTATGTATTATAAACCAAGTAACTGCTTTTTCTTTACGTCAAATTATTCTTGAACAAAGATGCTAAAATCATTTTTATATTCAATTCATTGAGTTAGGAATTGAAAACTCTATGTCTCCTCCTAGATCGGAATAAAAGTATTGACTATCAGTTACTGACATATTCATATATCCTTCCAGCTCATAAAAAGTGTTCAAATCTTCAACGTCAACGCTTTTTCCGTTTTCAAATTTGATAAAGCGCAAAGTTGCGATTTTATTTGGAGCAATAGTTCCACCTTGTTTGCTTGCAAATTCAATAACACGTCTGTCTGATAACGAACAATTGCTTGGGTGCAAGCTTATATTGTAATCTGCAAACTTGTTTTCAACTTCAACTTCAAACCCAGCCTCACAAAATTCACTTTCTGTACCTTCATTAAATACTTCTCTAAAAAAACATGTGACTTTGACAGTAACTTCATCATTATCAATAATTGTAATTGGAACATCTAAAACAATTTCTTCGTTGCGAGTTGTTTCAGTTGAATTAGTTGTCTTAGTTGAATTATCGGTACTTTGTGTTTCATTATTGCCACATGCGACAAGAGAGAAACAAATAATAATTGCTAAAAATATAGCAAAAAACTTTTTCATAATAGTCATCCTTTCTGTGATAAATTCAGAACCGCAAGTCTTATGCTCTGCGGTACACCTTCCATTTTTACATATTTAGCAACTGTTGAGCCGCTTCGACCTATTTGTCTGCCGACTTCGGCGTAATTGCCGTATTTAGCATAAAGGCGGTGCATTTCAACAATTTCCTCGGGTGTTACTCGTTTAGCCATAATTTTATTTCTTCACTGAGTCGCTTACAGTAGCAACAGGAGTAACAGGAACTTCAATAACTTCCTTTTTGTTTCTTTTTACTTTAGCGTTGCTTTGTGTAAGTAAGCGATTATCAGTATCGCTCATTGCAGTTTCATAGGCTTTTTTGATTCTGTCAAGACCGCTAACAGGTGTAGCACCATATTTTGCTAATCTTTCATTATCAGCCTTGATTTTTACAAAGAAATTGTCAGGAATGATAATAATGTCTCTTTCTAAATCGATTGTTACGCGCATAATTTACATGCCTCCTTAAAATAAAAAAATGTATAAAATCCGTCAAAATTTGGCGAAATTTATACAAATAATTATATATATATATATTGTCAAGTGTTTAATGAAAATTATTTAAAATTGTTGAATTATCGTAAGTTAGCCTGAATTTCATCAAATTTTATCAATTTACATGCGAATTTGCTTGATTTTGTAAAAATTCACTTAATTTCAATAAATTTCGTTTAATTTCGGTAAATTTTATTAAATTTAACAGAAACGATAGCGGTCAAACAAAAATCACTCTTACGCGCGGAGCGACCCACATTTATTGACTTTGCTCAATGCATTTTTTATTTTTCCCGTATTACCACCCGCCCTCATACAGGAGAATTATAAGCTAACCGTCAGGCGGTCTTCTTTGATTTTATATAAAAATTTTAGTATAATATATATGTAAGTTAAAGATAAAAACTTACATAAAAAATATATATGAAAGGAGAGAACCCACATGAATAAAGGTGTGTTTGAGAGATGGCTTGAAGCTATGACAAAGTCTGCCGATATTGCTTTATAGTATCAATTCCAAAAGGACATGATAAAACAAAATTTATTGAGTGACCGTGAAATAGATGTTATTGCTGACAGAGTTATTCAGCGTTTACATATAACAGCAGATATTTCAGAAGTTATTGCGGCCATTGATGACCTCGATGACAAAATAAAAAATCTCGGAAATAACTAATATATTAGAGAAAAAGGAGAAAATGTGATATGCCAAAAGTAACATATCCCAATCAGAGAAACATTAAAATCAACCGTGAACGCGCGACGGTTGATTTCCTCGGTATCAAAAATGAAAATTGGTAGGCGGCAAGTCGCGACCTCGGAGCAACTGCTCTGAGGCTGTACCTCTACCTTGCCTCAAATGCCAACGGCTATACCATTGCCTTGTCTCCTGCGGCTGTTCGCAGGGATATAGGCATGGCAAGGTCAACCTATCACGATTAGTTTCATATACTCGTTGACAAAGGTTATTTAGTCCCTGCGGCGGGCAATACCTTTGAATTCTTTGAAAAGCCTCAACCGCGTACCGTGAGCGGCATAAAAAATGAAGTGTTGACAGACGGATTAAATTTTGAAACAAGTACGGCTGTCGATGAGGGCATACCGCAAAACGGTCAAGTTGTAATGAGAGAGAATATAGAAATAAATAATACAACTGATATAACAAATAATGAGATAAATATTGGTCAGGCTGAGTCATGCTATCGACCAAAAGTAACGGAAATTAAAATACCCTCGCCCTCAGCATAGGGCAATAAAAGACCAACATACATACCACCTAAAAAGGGTGAATTTGTATTTTAAATAGATTAAGCGGGAGACGAACATCTCCCGCTGTTTCTTTGCCCTCATGAGGGCATTTGTTTTTTATCGGCAACTTTATCAAAATAACAAATTAAAAGCCTCAGCCGCCGTTATACGGTGCGTGGTACACCGTCAAGACCGTTTCGGCATTTTTATTCTTTCACTGTTGGTACTGAATTTGGCAAGCGGTGAAAAACTGTCAAAATCTTTTGTTATCTCCGTGTCGAATATAGCACAATAATGCTTTGTCATATCAAGTGTCGAGTGTCCTAATAATTTTTGAAGCATGAGGGCATTGCCACCACAATCAACCAAATACTTTTTTGCGAATGTGTGACGGAATAAATGTGTGCTTGTTTTTGTCACGCCTCGGCTACGGTTATAATTAGCAATACTGCACCTGAATCCGCTTTCCGTCATTTGCTCGCCGCTTTCACTCGGAAACAGATAATCATCTTGTTTACCGCCTCGGATTTTCATGTATTCCATAAGAACGGCTGACATCTGAGAGCATAAAGGAATAACAAGTGCTTTTCTGTTTTTCGTGTGCCGTGCATAAATTACATTGTTTTCCATATCCACATCACGGTTTTGTATATTGCGGATTGTCGCGGCTCGGCTTCCGCTGTTTATGAGGAAATTTACAACTACCCATGTACGGTACTCGGCAAATGTGCATTTCTTCATGTTCGGCTTTTGGAGCAGTATTTTCAGTTCTTCATCTGAGTAAGTTTCTTTGATCGTTTCTTCACCCTTATACTTTTTCATATTCAGGCTTGTTATGCCCTCAGCATTACACCATGATAAAAATGCTTTAAGGGTGATTGTATAATAATTTTGAGGAAATGCTAGGTACCAGTCTTCTCGTCTCTCCAAAAGATATCCTCATCTGCGCATGTACGGATAGTTTTGAAGCGCAGGCAAGACTGGCTGCGCTGGCTATGAAATATGGAACACCCTTCATGGCTCCGCAGATTTATGCCGGAGGGGTCGGTGCAGAAATCGTATTCAGCTATCCCGGCGTAACGCCAAGCTGTCCTCGTTGTGTGTTGAAATCTCGTTACGACGCCTATAAGAATGGCTATAAAAATACCGTCACCTCAGAATGTACTCCTATTTCCTCTATCACGCACGCCAATGCGCTGGAAGGACAGATTGCGCTGATGCTTCTGCTATACCACGAGGGTGACAACAGATACGCGACCATACTGGACAAGGTTTCCAACCGCAACTTGGCACTAATCAAGATGTCGCCGGACGCTGAGGAGGTTCTCGGTATCGACCTGTTCCGTGATGCGGTAGATGACGCCTACTCCTTCTTTGGCGAGGTGGTATGGATTCCGCAAGACCCTGTCAGTAAAGAGAATGGTTTCAGCGAGAATTGTCCGCTCTGTCACGGCAGTGGCAATCTGACTACTCTTATGGGAGAAATCCCGGATACGCGGAGGTGTATGGAATGGAAAGAATAAACTTATCTGTACTTAGTGGAGTATCCCATGAAGGGATGCTCCAGCTCAAAAGCTATGTAGATATGACCGGCTTAGACCCTCAGCATCAGTCTTACGATTATGAGTGTCTGTTTCCTGAAACCTGCAATCCACGGGAGGTCTGCCTGAGCTTCGTCAAGACGGCTGATGGATACACCTTTCGGGTAAATCCTCACTTTAGGTATGATGGCAGCAATGCTATCATGGTGCTTCTCGCCGACCAAGGTACAGTCTCTTTTTCTTCCTGGCAGGAAGCCGAACAAGCCCTCCGCACTCTCACTGAGAATGTATCAGTGACTACAACCAGCAATGCCACTCCCGATACTCTGACCAACTGGGATGAGATATCTGTGCCGGAGCAATCCGAGTCACAAACACCGAGTTTTGAGCACCTAAAAGAACGTCTGCAAAAGATGGTTATAGGCCAGGACGATTCCACCGAAGCCATCGCCTATGTAGTCGCACAGCACCTTGCCAAGAAGAATCCTACAAAGCCTGTTTCCATTCTGGCATCCGGGTCACCAGGTGTCGGTAAATCCGAAACTGCAAAAGCGCTGGCGAAGATTCTCTCCCAAGACTGCGGGCAGGAATATACCGTGTCATGGACAGATCTCAATAATTTTACCGAAGCTTTTTCGGTCTACCGTCTGATTGGTGCTCCTGCCGGATATGTCGGTTACGAGGACGAAGCTGTTTTTGAAGTGGTCGAGAGGAATCCCTACACGATATTTATCTTTGATGAGCTGGATAAGGCGCATCCAGAGGTTTTGAAAACCTTTATGGCCATTTTGGACGAAGGCCGTTGCGCATCCCGAAAAGCACTCAGCGATGGTTCAAGGGAGTTCGACTTTAAACATTGCATTTTCTTCTTTACTTCCAATTATGATCTCAGCTCCAGTCAGCCCGCTAAACGTAGGATTGGCTTTACTGTATCGGACGACGTTGAGGATATTCATCTGGAGGAAAATGAAGTAAGTGTTAGCTACCGGGATGAACAGGCATCTTCTATGTCAGACGAATCCTTGCCTATGCGTATCTATCGGGAGAATGAGGCGGCACGAAAAGCATTTGTTGGCGTAGGGGTACTTAGAGAGATTGCCTCCAGATTTCAGTGCTTTGTTAATTTTAAGCCCCTTTCCGCCAAGGCAAAAACGCGTATTCTGGCAAAACAGATCATTGAGATGGGCTTCGAGTATTCTCACGCCATCTCCTACGTTTCGCCTGGTATCATGCAAGGCCTTATTGATGCAGCTATGTCTGGAGATAGCCTGACGGTGCGTTCCTTTAAGTCGGTTATTGAAGGTTACTTAGCTCCTGTATTCGCAAGAGCAGAAGTCGTAGAAAACCGAACCTATCGGCTGGAGGGTACTCTGGAAGAACCGCAGATGATTGCTGAAAATCGCGCGAGATAATACCGTAGAACAACATATTTCAAGCACTTGCGCAAATATTACAACATCGTTTTTTATATACCACAAAATGCATTTTCACCTCTGTTAGCGGGTGTCGCATCGCTGCAAAAGTGAAAACAAAATTGACTTTTTGTCAACCTGCTTTTGTGGTTTACTCACTGCAAAGGCCGAAAAAGCCTGGCACATTAACAAATCGATTGGGCGGTCGCTGTGACCGCCCGGAAAGGAAAACTATCATGCCTACGAAAAAATATTCCACCATCCTTGCCGATCCGCCTTGGAGTATTAATCAAAAAGGAAAGCGAGGAGCTGTCATGCATTATCAACTCATGTCTTTAGAAGATATTAAAAATATGCCCGTCGCCGATCTAGCGGAAGAAAATGCACATCTATGGCTGTGGATTCCAAACGGATTGCTCCAAGAGGGTCTGGATGTCATGAAAGCCTGGGGGTTTACATATCGAGACCCCTTTGTCTGGATTAAGCCTCGTCTCGGGTTAGGAAATTATCTGAGAAATGCAAGTGAGACGATTCTGTTCGGAACACGCGGTAAAGCGCCTGTGAAGTTTAAAGCTCAGCCAAACTGGCTCTTTGCACCACTTCAGGATCATTCCCATAAACCGGAAGAAATGTATCCCATTATTGAGCGCGTATCTCCCGGCCCGTATTTGGAACTGTTTGCCAGAAGACCACAGCCAAACTGGGATGCATGGGGCAACGAAATTGAATCGGATATTATCATCCCTGGCTACCCCGTACCGAAATACAGCGATAAAGCAAAAGAACGTGAGGAGGCCTGATCATGTATGAATTCACCAGAAAGCCTTATTGCCAGAATTCTCAAATGGGCTGTTGTCCTCTTCATTGCTGCGATTGTACTCCGCTGGACTGTATGTATCATCATGGAAATCTGGTGGGTGCTCGTACTCCTCGCCGCCATTGGCATTGGAATTTATGTCGCTTTTCGTGTATGGAAGAACCGTCATGGAGGACAATGGTAAGAAAGGAGGGCGAGCTATGACCAGGCATCAAATAGAAACCATATGCTGGAAGGAGTTCGTCTGGCGGCGCTCATTTAAACTGGAACAGGTTCATGAGATGCTGGCACACCTGGCTACCGTATCCTCCCGGGGAGCAGTCATCTGGGAAATCCGTGCAAGAGATGGTTTTGTCAGGCACTTGCTAGGCGCTGACTCGGCAAACATCCGCAAGATTACCGAAGCGCTCCAAGTGCATGGAGAGATTGAATTCTATCCGGTTGACGAACATAACCGCAAGGCAGTTGATACGGTAAGGCAGATCAAGGTATCTCATCCGAGCTTATCGCTTCGTACAGATATCGCCGAATCTACAATTCGAGCAGGGCTGGCGGCTATGGCTGCCACAGCCCGTGGCGAGGAAGCGGTTTTACAGATCATTCTCGGTGCAGCCTATCCGCCCAGCACAATTCCGAAGAATCTTCCCGATCCAAATGCCGGATGGCTACAGGCAGTGCTTGGAAATGTATCTCAGGCCTCCACCGAAACTCGAAAATCCATCAAGGAGAAAGCAGAGCAACATACCTTTCAAGCTATTGTTCGCATCGGCGTTTCTGGTGCAAGTGCAAAATATCGTATTAACTGCGTCCTGAGCGCATTACGCACTCTGGAAGCGGCTGGCGTCAGAATCTATGATGAATTTGATAAACCCGCGAAGCTGAATACTGTCCATGTGCCATGGCATTTTCCGCTGAGGCTATCCGTTAAAGAGATTGCAGGATTCCTAATGCTGCCGTCTGGCGATGAGGAACTGCCGGGAATGTCAGATATTCATCCTCGGGTAATGTATCCTCCGACATGGTATAGGGAGCCGACAAACCGGTTTAATGACCGTTCGTTTGGAACAACCTTAAACCCAGCAAACAGTCAGAAGCTCAGTATCTCTCCGGACGATAGTTTAAGGCCGACAATCATCCTAGGTCCTACCGGCGCCGGCAAGACTACTGTGATGCAGGCCATGATTCTCGCGGATATCAATGCTGGGCGCAGCGTGTTAGTGATTGACCCGAAGGCAGATCTGGTTACGAGCATCCTCGAACGTGTACCGGCCTCAAGAGCAGACGATGTGGTCGTAATTGACCCTTCCGACGATAACCCTGTAGGTTTCAATCCCTTGGCTTTGCCGGGTAACCCCACCCTCATCGCCGATGCTATTCTGGCTGTCTTTAAAGAGATCTTTTCAGATAGCTGGGGTGTCCGGAGTCAGGATGTGCTGAGTGCGGCACTATTAACTTTGGTTGAGACGGACGGCGCATCACTGCTCTGGCTGCCACCGCTTCTGACAGACGAGAACTTCCGTCATAAGATTACAAAGGACGTCAAAGATAAGATTACGCTCAAACCGTTTTGGAGCACCTTTGATAACCTCCGTCCCGCTGAGCGTGAACAATGGGTTGCACCTGTGCTTAATAAAATGCGTCAGTTTCTGTTTCGACCGGGACTGCGGGGCATCTTGGGACAGAGCCATCCAAAGTTCCAGCTAACTGATTTGTTCTCCCAACGTAAGATTGTCCTTGTCCCCTTGAATCGCGGCACAGTGGGCGCAGAAAGCGCCAGACTGCTGGGCAGCCTAGTGGTAGGCCTTACCTGGACATTAGCCCTTTCTCGGGCGAACGTCGCGCCGGAACGCCGCCATTTGGTATCCCTGTATATCGACGAGCTGCAAGATTACCTGACCTTGCCTACGGATTTATCCGATGCTTTAGCACAGGCCAGAGGTCTGGGCGTGGGAATTACAATGGCGCATCAATATCGCGCACAGCTCCCCTACGAGATTCGTGCCGGTATCGATGCTAATGCAAGGAACAAAATCATATTTGGACTGAATGCCAGCGATGCCAGAGAAATTGCTACGATGGCTCCTGGTTTGGAAGCGTTAGATTTCATGCTCTTACCGAGATACCAGATCTATACAAACTTCATGTCGGGAGGCAGGCAGACGGGCTGGATACAGGGAAAGACAATTCCTGCTCCGCCATCGCTTCATACGGCAGCAGAAATCAAGGCAAAAAGTCAGACTCGCTATGGCCGCTCTAGCGGTGAAGTTGAGGCAGAATATCTCAAGCTGTTTGAGGAAGCTCCAAGCCTGATCGGGCCAGATCTTGATGATTCTGCTATCGGTCGGAGGAAACTATGAAGACGAACCGCCCGACTTTCCGCAGCGATGAACATTCCGGTATTTTCCCCGAAATACCGGCGCAAACACCATTTAAGGGAAGCGATCCCTACCGCCATGTAGCGGTAGCCTATTCCACCGGCGAGGAGGTGATCCCCATAGGAGTCAGAGTCGTAAGGAACCAACTGGAAAAATACAGTGAGGAGCTTACGGGGCGCGACCGGGAGATTCTTGCCTCTTTGAAAAAGTGCAAGTTTCTACTCACTGGACAGATTCAGCGCTTACATATAACCAATGCCTCTACGCAAAAAGCTGCCCGGCGAGCTGCCGCCAGAGAACTTCGCAAGCTGAAAGACTATGGTCTTGTAAATACGCTTGAGCGAAGGATTGGTGGAACCCGTGCCGGGTCAGGCTCTCTGATCTGGCATCTCACAGAAGCCGGAGAACGGTTCTTGGCCATGGAAAACTCTGAGCAATACACGCGAAGACGCTATCTCGAACCCTCACGAATGTTTCTGCGGCATTCTTTGGCTGTATCGGAATGCTATGTTCAGTTTGTAGAGATATGCCGCAGGACTCCGGGGCTGACATTACTTGCCGCTGACTGGGAACCGGATTGCTGGCGACCATATACCCAGCACGGCAAAATCGTCTCATTAAAGCCAGATCTGTTCGTAGCCACGAAAAGCGATGGCTACGAGGACAGGTGGTTTATTGAGATTGATTTAAGCACAGAATCACCATCAACTATTATCGGAAAATGTGACCGCTATCGCGATTACTACCGCTCCGGGTTGGAGCAAAAGCAATTCGGCGTATTCCCGGTGGTTGTGTGGTTGGTGCTGGATGCAGGGCGCAAAGAACGGCTTCGGTCCGCTATTCAAGAAGCGTATCCGAAAGGTGGCAAACTATTCATTGTCATTACGGCAGATGAATTTGAACGCCTGATCCGGCAAGGCTTTGACGCAAAAGATCTCTGCTAGTGGTTATCCTCTGGCAGAGATGTCAAAGGCCTGCGGCATGCAAGTCGAGGCATCGATGCTGAGGCGAAAAAGGCCCGATGACTGTTTTTACTAAATTTAACGAAAGGAATTACATGATACAAAGACCAAGCCAAGAAGAGATTGAAAAAGGCTTAGCGGAATTTAAGGGCGACTACAAAAGACTGCTCCGAAACATCACGAATTGTTTGGAGTTTGATTATAAGGCAATCTGTTCGCTCAGAACGCTCTTAGCTGATTCTAAGGAAGATATCGCTGAAATCAAAAGAACCATCCGTCCATATGTCGTAGATCTCATCTATCTTTGAGTTTAAAAATGGTGAGAAGATTAAGATCACTATCTAACCTCAAGGCAAACTATATATCAAGAATATGAGCGGCCAGCAATGACCGCTCTTTTTCATGCAATTCCGGCCGTGATACAATAGCTGCATCAGTTCAACGCAATTATCAAAAATCGAGAGAAAAATTGAAACATGCAGGAAAAAGGATATGTATATATTTTAACGAATCCTAGCTTCCGCGAGGACTGGGTTAAGATCGGGAAAAGCTCCAGGCCTGTAGATGTCCGCTCAAAGGAGCTAGATAATACTGCCGTGCCGCTACCGTTTGAAATCTATGCCACAGTAAAGAGTAGCAAGTATTCCTACATTGAATCTAGCCTCCATAAAATTCTTACAGATTTAGCAGATAAGCGCATTCGTAAAAATCGTGAATTTTTCAACATTAGGCCAGAAGAAGCTTTCCGCTATCTGAAACTAATTGCTGAAATGGATGATACTGCAGAAATTAATGCTCATGTACGGTAAAGTATCACAAGAAAATTATGTCGAATTGACAGCCGCCTCCGCTATACCGAATAAGGAAATAAAGAGTCCTCAAATTTTGCGCTACTAAATGAAGACGAGCGGAAGTAATCTCCCGCTCGTCAG
>JBGVGM010000107.1:0-34074 GCA_045121655.1 Acutalibacteraceae bacterium
ATTACAATAATCGCAGAATTAAGCTAAAATTAAATGGCTTGACACCTGCTATGCACAGATCTCAAGCCATTTTAGCTGCTTAATATTTAATTTGCACAAGTTTTTCTGAAAAACTTTGTCTAACTTTTTGGGGTCACTTCAGTTTATAAGTGCAGTTTTTTCTTTTGCGTTTTTTATAAAAGCAGAGTCTATATTCATTTCGGCAAGTGAAAGAATAAGGTTTGCATCATCATCAATTTCAAAGGTTGAACCATTAACCTTGAGTATTTCTACATTAGCAGAAGGCGATTTTATCAGATTGCCGTTAACTTTTACTTTGATATTTAATTCTTTCGGGATGTCACGGAGTATTGCACTGCCGTTACAAATTATTATGTTACCCTCTGAGAGTTCATTTTTAGTGAGGTTTGCTGTTCCGTTGAACATACAGGCATCGCCGGGAATCGAGGTTTCATTTATAACATTTATCTTTTTTATTTTTGCATAGGCTTCTGAAAATTCAGGTGAAGGGTTTTCAGGCAGCAGTATATTGATAGCATTTTTTATAGTTTTGATTCTACCGAGCGCTTCAGGGGTATAGTTTCTTAAGTCTAAGGTTATCTGATTTTTAATTTTTACCATTTTTGTTTCCTTCTTTCTGTCCATTAGAATTTTAATAATAAAGCAAGATGGGGGAATATCTGTGTAATAAAGCAAAGTATCTTCAAAACTGAAGCTGCCGTCTTTTAGCACAGTTAAACCTGCATAAAGCTTTGACATAATAAATCTCTTTTCGTCTTATTAAAACCGGTTTCACTTATTAAGACGGAGAAAAAGGTAAAAGTGTCCACGAATTTGCAAATTTTTATTTTATTATAACATACCGGTCTGACGATTGCAAAGAAAAGAAGTTTGTGATAGAATGATAGCATACGAATCCGAAAGGAGAAATACTTATGTCAAAGGAACTTCCGCGCACCTATGTGCCTTTCAAGGACTGGAAAGAAAAATCAAAGCAGACCGAATATACAGAGTCCACACCTCTTCTCAATCCTGACGGAACGCTCAACGCAAAGGGTTGGGCAAGACACAATGTTTTTGAATATGACAGGAATCTTGTTAAAAGAGAGCGCCTTATAAGCAAAAAGGAATGGGACTACTACACCGTAACCGACGGCAAAAAGCAGCTTCTTGTTTCCTTTGCAAATGTAGGAATCGGAGGCTTTATGGGACTCAGACTTATTGACCTCCATACAGGTGAGGTAACAGCTGACGGAATTCAGATTTTTGCAGGTGAAAAGAAGTGTCTGCCCCTTAACAAGGTTGATGTGCCCGGCATTTTCAAGGGTAAAGTGGGTAAAACAGAGTTCGTTTTCAATACAACGGAAACTGAACGTACAATTGATTTTAAAATGGTCCATCAGGGAAAGAGGCTTGAGTGTAAGCTTTCTATGGACATCCCTGAAGGCCTTGAAAATATTACAACTGTTCTGCCTTTTGAGGGTGACAACACAAAGTTTTTCATGACCACAAAGCAGAATTGTATGCCTACAGGCGGTACCTTTACTTTCGGCGACTATACATACGAATTTTCAAAGGAAAACTCATTCTGTTCCCTTGACTGGGGTAAGGTAAACACTCCGAGAAAAATGGTGTGGTATTGGGGCAGTGCTGCAACACACCTTAAAGATGAAAAAGGAGACGACCACATTTTCGGTTTTGAAATCACCTGGGCAATCGGTGACGAAAGCCACGCCACGGAAACCTGCCTTTTCTATGACGGTAAGGTGCATAAAATCGGCGCGGTTGATGT
Organism: Acutalibacteraceae bacterium; assembly: GCA_045121655.1. Lineage (GTDB taxonomy): Bacteria > Bacillota > Clostridia > Oscillospirales > Acutalibacteraceae > UBA6857. The sequence goes on from JBGVGM010000107.1 coordinate 1,793, forward strand.
TGAAAAATTCCCCAAGGACAGATTTATGGAGGAATGGAAAATCATTTCAGAGGACGGCAGATTCAATCTTACTATGACACCAACTTACAATAACAAAAGCGACCTTAATTTAGGCCCTATAGCCAGAATGAACTGCAACCAGATTTACGGAAAATGGAACGGCAATGTAATCCTTGACGACGGTACTGTGCTTGAAATCAAAGATCTGTTCGCTTTCTGCGAATACGTTGAAAACAGATGGTAAGCTTCTTTCAGGAGGAATTTTAATTGAATATAGGATTTGATTTCTTTTTTAACAGTATTCTTCTTGGTGCAGGACTTGCTATGGATGCCTTTTCTGTTTCCCTTGCAAACGGTCTAAATGAGCCTAAGATGAAAAAACTTAAAATGCTCGGTGTATCGGGCGTGTTCTCAGCTTTTCAGTTTGCAATGCCTATGATAGGCTGGATATGTGTTTCTGCAATAGCTCAGTATTTTAATGCCTTTCAGAAGCTTATACCGTGGATTGCTCTTGCGCTTTTGGGCTTTATCGGCGGAAAAATGCTTTATGAGGGCATTGTGAATAAGAATTCCGAAGAGGAAAAGCCTGCAGTGGGGCTCTCAGCCATTTTGGTGCAGGGGGTAGCTACTTCAATTGACGCTCTTTCAGTGGGCTTCACAATTGCCGATTACAGCCTTTCTGAGGCGCTTCTCTCTTGTTTTATCATCGGTGCTGTAACCTTTGTTATCTGCTTTGCAGGTATTGCAATAGGCAAAAAAGCAGGAACAGCCCTTGCAGGGAAAGCAGGAATTTTAGGCGGTCTGATACTTATATTTATCGGCCTTGAGATTTTCATAAAAAGCTTTATATAACAAAACAGCCACCCGTTCACTGTGAACGGGTGGCCTTGATATATACATAAGAAATTACGCCTCTTTAATCACATATTTGTAGAAATCAACTGCTGGAGCGAGTGTAGCAACGTCAACGTTTTCGTCAATGCCGTGAACACTGTCGAGCTGCTGCTTGTCAATTTTAAAGGGAACGAAACGCAGGCAGTTGTCGCAAACATTACCGAAATATCTGCTGTCTGTTGCAGCGTTCATAATATAGGGAACAGCCTTGTATTCGGGGAAAACCGCAGTAACTGCCTTTTCGATAAACTTAAATGCATCACCCTTGAAATCTGTGATGCCCGACTCAATTCCGTCATCGGTAACGGTTGTTTCAATATCGTATTTCTTTGCAAGAGCAGTAATTGCATCAACACTTGCTTTCTTGCCTTGGTGGTGTGAAAAACGCATATTACCAACAACCCATGCTTCCTGGGGAATGACGTTGGTGCCGTCTGAGCCTTTACTCATTGTGAAAGCGAGAGTTGTTCTGAGCATAGCTGCACCTGCAGGTGAAATCATAGGCATAACCTTCTTGAGAACGGGCTTGAAGGTGTTTACGTTACCGCAGGCTGTCTTCATAATACCGCTCATTGTGGGAGCAAAACGGGTAAGCATTTCCTTAACTGTATCTGACATATAAACATCAAAGCATTCTGCCTTTTCAGCCTCAGCCATAAACTTACCGAGACGCACAAGAGGAGTGTTTTTGCCGGGAGCTGATGCGTGTCCACCGTTTGATTTGGCGGTAAACTTAAGGTCAACGTAGCCCTTTTCGCCAACACCGATCATAGCAAATGTTCCGTCAGCACCGCCGATAGGATCGTAGAGAATCATACCGCCTTCGTCGAGAATCATATGGAATCTCATTTTTCTTTGGGCGAATGCACGTGACATAGCCTCAGCACCCTCACCGCCAATTTCTTCGGTGCAGGCAGTTACGAAATATGTATCTCTCTTGGGAGTGAAGCCCTCTTTGATAAGCTCTTCTGCAGCCTGAAGCATCATTACAAGACCGCCCTTTGTGTCGAGAGTGCCTCTGCCCCATACCCTGCCGTCAGCAATTGCGCCTGAAAACGGGGGATGAGTCCAATCACCGCTTGCTTCAACAACGTCGTGGTGATTCATAAGCATAATGGGCTCTAAGGAAGGGTCTGAACCTTTCCATTTAAGTAAAAGACTACCGTCAAATTCTTCACATTCTACTGTATCAAAGAAGTTTGGGAAAGTCTCTCTAAGCACCTTATGGAAGCCTAAGAATTTTGTAATATCCTTGTTTTCTCTTGATGAAATAGTTTCAACCTGAATAAGCTTTGAAAGAATTTCAGCATATTGCATTGAACGATTTTCACTCATTTTTTACATCTCCTGAATATTTAATAAAAAAATTATAACATAAGTTTTCAGTAAAATAAAGGGTTTTGTCAAATTATGTCATAATTGTACGAAAAAGCCCCTGACTGTTGATAGTCAGGGACAGTAATGTTATTTCTTTCTGTTATCCATATATTCGTGAGCGAGAATATCCTTTAAAACAAGCATAGCATCAAGCTCGCTGTAGCCGTAATCATTCTCGAGAGAGGTAAACATTTTTCTGATTTCGGCTGCGTACTTTTTTATATCCACCTCAGACTGATACCTTTTGAGGACAGGATATTTTGTACTCCAGGCCTTTGTCCAGTCGGTTTTCGCCTGATTTTCCTCCGTTGTGTTTCTGATTATCTCGGTTATGTTGTCCATAGTTTACTCCTTCACGTGGAAAAGATAAAACAGAGACGTGTTTATTCTCTGATAAACGCCTTATCCTTTTCGGGAATTCCCTTTTCGTCGGTAACATATCGCTCAACCTTCATAGTTAAATCGTACTTTTCACGAAGAGCAATAATTTTTCCCATCATAGGGGACTTGTGGTGAATATCAAGAGCTTCCTGATTCTCCCAGCTGTCGATTAAAAGTACCGTTTCGCTGTCATTAATAGGGAAAAAGTAGTCATATCTGAGATTTCCTTTTTCCCTTCGGATTTCATCGACGATACCGCTTGAAAGCATCTTTTCTGCAAATTTTACTGCGTTACCGTCAGTGCCTGAATAATATATATTTACTGTAATTGCCATAGTTTACCTCAGAGTTTTATCTCAAGCTCTGCACTTCTGTTGCCCCATACATCTTCAGCACAAACCTTTACAGTCAAATTTTTGCCAAGTGCTATAAAGCCGTCAAAGGTTACGGTGTCGGGTCTTTCGGCAAAGTAATAATCGGAGAATACCCAGTCCTCATGTACGGTTCTGCCTTTTTCATTGAGAACGGCAATTCTGTAAACGAATACCTCATTATCCTCGCTTACCTCTGCCTGAGGTACGGTTATGTAATGCTTAAGACCGTCTTTTTTGTAGCTGAGAGCTGAACCTTCAGGGAAAACGGGAGCCAAAGCTGATTCTTTTCGTGTTTCAAAGGAGTATTTAGTCTTGTTTTCTTCGGTAATGTTGTCAATAAGGAATTCACGCATAATCTTTCCTTCATCAACGTCGAGGACTTTAACTAAAACTCTGTTGTCCTTATCAACCTCAATAATAAGCGCCTGGCTCATTCTCTCTTTTTCTTCGGGGAACTGTCCGTTTTTACCGTCAACAGCAAGCTCGAAATAGGAAAGACCGCCGTCGTTTATAGCTGTGAATTCACCCTGCCATACAGCTCTCGGGTCGTTTGCGGGGAAATGGGAGTGACCTGAAATATGCACAACCTGAGGATACTTTTTAAGTACATCTGTAAACATGTCAAGACCCCAGCCGTCAGTTTCACTGCTTCCGTAAACAGTGCATTTAACGTGCTCGTGCTGGAATACAAATACAGGCTTTTCAGGTGCGTCTGCAACTGCTGCAGCAATTTGTTCGTCGAGCCATTTAACCTGGTCCTCGGTGTAGTGCTTAAGCGTGTTACTGCGAGAAATACCGATGAAATGATAACCGACGATTACTCTGTGAAAATCAGATTCCTGACCGGTTATCTCTGAAAATACCTTAAGGCTGTTCTTTGAATATCTGTAGCTGTCATGAGCTTTTGCGACTAATGCAAGTCGCTCAGTTCCTTCACGCAGCTCGTTGTCGGTGGTAGCGGCAAAGGCGTAAAAGGACTTTTTTAATCCGTTGTCGGTAAGGTCGCCTGAGAATACAACGGCGTCTAAGTTTTTATAGTCCTCGTCTGCATCGCTTATTGCGTATGCAGTTTTAATCATAGCTGATGTTCTCTGGCAGCCAATGTCGCCAAGCTCCTCGATGTGTGTGTCGCTTGTAGCCACAAAGCGCATAACAGGAACGAAATCGTCAGCCTTCATTTCGGGCACAGGTGCAACAAAATCCGGACTCATAAGCGATGCAAATAAAGTGAAGATACTAAGAATGACTGAGGTTATAATTGTTGATATGCTCATAAGATCTCTCCTCTATACAGTTTATCAGTTGTGAAGTGCTTTTTCTGTTATCTCAACATTACCGGTTTTACCGTCTTTTGAGTATTCACCGTTTTGATAATAAACTTCTGAATTGATTTTTACAACAGCTTTTTCGGGTACAGATAAATCAGCCTTCATATTTTCAGGAAGGGTAAGGTTTATAACGTAACCCTCTGAAGTCTTTTCGTAGCTGAGGGTAATCAATCCCTTCACAGAAGGAACAGTACAACTCAAATTGTCAGACAATGTGTATTGCGGGTCGATTTTAACCTTTTCGTAGCCTGCTTCAAGTGGAGCGATACCTGCAAAATGCTTGCTCATGATAACAAGAGGACCGCCGCTCCAAGCGTGATTCATCGTGCCTTGCCAGGAGTTCCAGAATTCCCAGAGGGTGGAGTAATGCTCATTGACCATACCTGCGTATCTGTCCTTGATTCTGTTTTTTGCAGCTTCGTATTCGCCCATTTTGCAAAGTGCCTCAAGCACATAGTATTCCATATAGGGACTTGAATTTTTAGTGGTTGTGAGTACGTTTAAGATTGTTTCGTGCTGTTCTTTTTTTGCAAGACCTGTGAGAATCGCAAGAGCATTTGCTCTGTCGTCGGGCTTTTTAACGTCTTTGCTTTTGAAACTGTTTTCAGTCCAGAGAGTCTGGTAGCCCTTTGAAATAGCTTCTTTTCTTTCTGTAATAAATGAGATGTCATCGTTTCTTCCTAAAACCTCTGCCATTTTCTCTACAGAAGAAAGTGCATAGTAAACCCAAGCATTTTCAATAGCTGTCATATCAGCCTTGTCGCCCCAGTCGGGCCAGTCCCATGAGCCGCTGCGGTGAACCACAAGATTGTTTTCACCCATTTCCCAAAGCTTCAGGTAGTCGAGAGAAGCATCGTAAACCTTCTGAAGAAAAGCCGTGTCGCCGGTGTATTCATAGTAGGTGAAAAAGCCCACAATTCCTGCAAGCTGCTGAACGGGAAGCTCAAAATAGTCACCTTGTATAGGCACAACGGTCTGAAGCACTTTACTGTCGTCAGTGTGAGAAAGCATAGCCTCTACGCCTTTCTGATAGAGCAGGTAGGAGTTGCTGTCCATGGAGTACATTGTCATAATCATTTCGCTTGTAACGTCGCCCCACCACTGAGCTCTTTCTCTGTCGGGACAATCCATAAAATTGTCACGCATTGTAACATAGAGGGTACGTAGAGATTTCTGCCAGAGAGAGTTCATAAATTCATCGTCACATTTGTAATCACCGCTGAATGAGCTGTCGTATCCCGTTTCACGGTATTTAAGAGAAATAATTGTAACACCTGCAGGTATTTTGTAAGTAATATGTTCGCCGTTAAACCAGCCTAAAGCCTCAAATTCCTGCTCACCCTCTTTGGTTATGTAGGTGTTGGAAACTGCTCCGATTAAGGTGTTTTCCGTTGTAATACGAATTCTTCTGCCTTTTGGTGCTTTGATTTTGAGGTAGGGAGTAAGCTGTGCGTTGTAGGGAATATCCACAGTGATTTTTTCACCGGTCAGATTCTTTACTGTGTAGTTTTCATAATCCTTTGAATTGACGTAGTCCTTAAGACCGTAATCCTTAAGGAAGGGTATACCTCTGGGGTAAAGCTTGCCGTAAGCACCTTTTCCGCCGTCGGCATATTCAGTTGCGTTTTCCCACGATGAAAAGTTATAATCAGCATTAAGCCAATCAGCCATCTCTTCCCTTGCATCGAAATAAATACTGTATTCGGGAAGTCGGTAGTTGGGAGGATAGAGAGGGGAGTCAATATAAGCGTTGTTTCTTTTTGCCTTCCAGCTGTTATCTGAAATAATTGTAATATCTTCGCTGACAGCCTCAAAAATAAAGCCGCCCTGACCGCTGCTGCAGTAGGAATAGCTGGCTTCAGTATCCCAGTACCACACAAGAGCACAGATTGAGTTTTCACCCTCTTTAAGGAAGGGTGCAATATCAATACTGTCGTAATATCCGCTGTTTTTGTCAGGGCCTCGTTTTACACTGCCCTCAAAAACCACAGTTTCTCCATTTATGTAAAGCCAGTATTTCGAGTCAGCTGAAATATGAGCAATAAGCTCAAGGGGAACTTTATCAAGAATAACTTTTTTATTAAAGCACATCCAGACGTTTTTTTCGGTGAGATTATCCTTATCCCAGATCCACTTAGCCTTCCAGTCACTTTTCTCCTCAGTAGAAATCACACTGTATCCGGGAATAGTGTCGGGAATTTCGTAGTCGTTTGTAAAAGGTATCATAACTGCATCTCCCCATGAAAAAACTGATGAAAGAAAAGCTGCCGCAATTGCGAGATAAGAAATTATTGTCTGTATGATATTCATAGTAACCCTCCTGGTGTTCTGATAACGCTGTCTGCCGGAAGTAAGCTTTATCGTAATATATTCATTCTATCACGAGTGATTGATATTTTCAAGAAGTGAAGCCGTATTATTATTTAAATATGCAGAAACAGGAAGCTTCTTACAGTGTGAAGCTTCCTGTTTCCTTGCCGCCGATTGCAAAAGAGAACATAACACCTTTATCTACTGCTGCAAAGTAGCCGGCGCGTTCAAACTCATCTTTATAGTTCTTTTCAATTGTTTTGAGTGTTTCGCTAAGCTGAAGCATAGTTGCAAATTCATGCTTGCAGTTATAGCTGCAGAAGCAGGAGCAAACCAGCTGACTGATTTCACCGCCTTGGTATTCAAACTCCACTTCGTAAGCCTTGCTGCCTTCAACTATAGCGTATCCCTTAGTGCCGTCTATACTGATGTATCTGACCTTGTTTTTCATGTAGTATTCGTGACCGCGCTCCGCAGTTACAGAGGTGACCCACATACCTGAGAGGTCGTCAAGACTAAATGAGGTGTTGTCGCTTCCGCTTACAAACTCATCATCGTCTCTTGCAGGAGCTTTAAACCATCTTACAGCTTTACTACTTGGCAGTGCTTCTTTGTCAAAGGTTACAAAGTGGCTGCCCGCCATAAAGAACTGACCGTGAATATCTGTGTCAACCACAGCGATTACACGCTTATAATCTGACACCTTTATTTTGAAATTATAGTTGACCTCGGTTACACGGCCGATCAGGCCCTCAAGCTTACCGTCAACATAGACCATATCACCGCAATGAAGGTCGAACTGATCATTGTAGTATGCAAGTGTCATATGTCTGCCTGAAAAATGAATCTGAACCACAGATTTTCGTGGTGCTATATTTTGCTGCAAAGCGGGGAGTGTGATTTCTGAAGATTTATTTTCAGTTGCCTCTGATGCAAATCCAATTTTGAATGCCATAATCTTTTCCTCCTGAATTATGCTTGTTATGCTTTGATTATATAATGCCGAAAAACGGATTGCAATAGGGGAGGAGCGTTCGGTACGCTTTTATGGACTCAGAATTTGAAATTCTTTTGCGTTACTAAGGCTTGAGCGGCAAATTTATACCTTCAGAAAGTTCAAAAGCGACAAGGATTACTTCTTGCCGCTTTTATTACGTAAAATCTATTTATCTCTTTTTATATACAACAAGCTCAGGATTCTCGCCGTTTTCTTCATAAGTACACACGAGGATAAAGTCCATATTTGCGGCAATACCGAAGCATCTGTCACCGCCGAATTCACATTCCAATTGATTTCCGAGGTAGGTTGCTCCGTCGTCGAGAAATTTTACTGCTTTTCCGTTAGGAAGCCGGTATTCAAGATTGATATAACCGCCAACTAATGCGTTAAGCTTTTCGACCTTAGGCATTCCCTCTATATTCAAAGCGTTTATTTCATCAATAAGCTGCTTTTTGAATTCGTCAAACCTTTCCGCACCGTCAAGGTTTTTATACTTCTTCCAATAATCCAGCTTCGGAAGCATATCCTTCATATAAGCCCGTACCTGCTCGGGAGTAAACTGCTCGTTTGCCATGTGCCCGACACAGACATCAATTAAATCGTCCATATCGTGATACATATATTCTCCGTCGGCATAGCACCATTTGCAGTATTCTTCATTGAAAATGCCGTCTTTCTCTTTGCTGATACTGCTGTCCTCAAGGGGCATACCGCAGCATTGACAGATAAGCTGTCTCGGGGAGCCTAAAAGAGTATTGATGGAAACATCAAACAGCTTTGAAAGAAGCTTCAAGGTTTCCGTGTTCGGTGTGGTTTCGCCGTTTTCCCAACGGGATACAGCCTGACGGGTAACGAAAACTTTTTCTGCAAGCTCTTCCTGAGATAAGCCATTTTTAGTTCTGAGTTCAAATAAAATATCTTTGGTTTCCATTATTATCACCTCAGAAAGAGTATATCACTGTGAAAGAGAGAAAACAAGCAACTTGCTGTTGCTGTTTATCTATCTCTTTTTTTCGGCTAAGGAAGCTAATCGTTTTTCCTTGAAGCCATATTGTGCCTCGTTAATTTATTTGCTTTTCTGCTCTGTACACCAATCTTTAATTTTACAAAACGGGCATTCCAATTTGTATTCATTGTCGGAATGTTCGGTTACAAGTATCTTAAGCCAATTGACATAAAATTCTTTAGAACAATGTCTGCATTTAAATTGATGCGATGCAGTGTTTTTTGCAACCAAAACAATTATCGCTGCGGATATAATGAAAATAAGTGCTGAAAATAAATATTCCGTAAAACCGCCCCCTTGAATGAAATCTCGGTTATCTCTTCTTATAATCAATTCCCGCTTTTTTCGCCTGACTGCACAAATCCTTTGTCTGCAATATGTATTCTTTTCCGTCCTTGATAAAACGTGTACCGCACTGTCTGAATTCAAAGCTGACATTTTTTCTTATACACTGCTCACGTATATCGAGCACCCAATTATAATCAAGCGGTCTTGCAGCTTTGTCCGATTCTCCGCCCACAACCACAAGCTCGATATCATCAAGATACTGTTCAATATCAATTCCTTCAAGCAAGGGCTGAGCTGTTATGCACTTATGCTTTATTGGTAAACTTCTGAATACCGACAGCTTTTTATCTGCGTTTTTCTGATTTTCAACGGTACAGCAAACAACAACATTTTCGTAGCCGTCGCCCCAATCATAGGGTATACAATCCATAAATCTTTCAATACGCTTTGTAAGGAAAAGAAAAGTGCAGTCCTGACGCTCTTTTATCATTTTCCAGCATTCATCACGCCATTCATCTGCTTCTTCAATCAGAAAATCCGTTGAAAAGCAGAGATAAACAATACCGCTTTTCATTTTATAGCTGCCGTTTTTCAGCTTTTCGGTTGGTTTGTAAAAGTCTTTTGTCTTCACGATGTCACTTGTATCAATGCCTCTTTTGGCGTCACCTTTATGGATATAGCAATAAAGACAGCCGTCACTGCATTTTTTACAGCCTCGCCAGGGATTCCACATAGCCATAGTTATTTTTCTCCGGAATTTATTATCTCTTCTTGTAATTCAGAACTACGTTTCCGTTTATGCTCTCTGCTTTAATCAGCTGGTATTCGGAATTTACACTGTTAAAAAACAGAGGTTTATCGTCTTTTTCTCCTGTGACGTGAGCTATAACAAGGCTCAGTTCGTCAATAACATCGGCCCTTTGAAAATATCCGTTAATAATACTGCCACCCTCTAAAAGAAGAGCTTCACAGCCGACAATATTCTTAAGCTTGAAAAGTGCAAGCTTAACATCAATATCGGTTTCGCCTGCGAATATGTAGGGGATAGCCATACTTTCAAGATAGCCTAAATATCTCTTATCAACCTGCTTTGTCAGCACTTCAATAATCTGCGCTCCGTCATATCCGGGATCGCCGTCGGGGTCAACAATTCTGTTGGATGTCCACCCCAGCTTACCTTTGGGATCAAATGCAATAGCGTAAAAGCCGGTCATATCATCGGGCATAAAATCCATTTCAGAGCCACAGCCGTGAACAACAGGCTCATATTCTGAAAGGTCAGGATAATACCCACCGGTAAAACTGCCTTCCATTGTAACTCTGCTGCAGATAAATCCGTTTGATTTACGGCTACGGTTGATATCGTAATATATTTCGCAGGCAGAGGCACTTGCACTTTCTGAAAGGAAATTACCAGTTACCTTTCCGTCAATTGACATTGTCATATGACAAATGATGTAAGGTCTGTTCATTTTAACCTCGTTCAGATCTATTATAGCGGAATTTAAACTCCGCCGTTTCGGCTGTTTTGTTTATTGGAGAGCTGATAGAACGCTACTGCTGAAGCGGCGGCAACATTAAGCGAATCAACCCCGTGGTACATGGGGATTTTCACCGTATAATCGCAGTCGGATATGATATTGTCGGAAAGTCCGTCACCCTCTGTTCCCATTATGACAGCGAGCTTCTTTTCCTCTGCGAGTATCGGGTCGTCAATGGAAAGAGAATTGTCCTTGAGCGCCATAGCTACAGTTTTAAAGCCGAGAGCTTTTATTTCATCAAGACTGTCGCTTTTTGAAAAGGTCCATTCAATCTGAAATACAGTACCCATGCTGACTCTTGCGGCGCGTCTGTAAAGAGGGTCGGAAGAGCCGGGAGTGAGAACAACTGCGTCCATTCCGAGCGCTGCAGCCGAACGGATAATGGCGCCCACATTAGTAGGGTTCATAACCTTATCGAGAATAACGATTCTGCTTTTGTTTTCGCAAAGCTCTTTTACAGAGGGCAGAGGCTTACGCTTCATGGCACAGAGCATACCTCTCGTAAGATTGAAGCCTGTAAGCTGCGTCAGAACATCAAATTCCGCACAGAAAATCGGAACGTCATTTATTCTGTCAAGAATTTCCTTACCTTCACCGTCTATATGTCTTTTTTCCATAAGGCAGGAGACAGGTTCATAGCCTGCATCAAGTGCTCTTCCGATAACCTTTGGGCTTTCAGCTATAAACAGACCCTTTTCGGGAAACTCTTTGTTTAAAAGCTGAGCTTCGGTTAAGCGTGCATATACGTCAAGCTCAGGGGCAAGAAAATCTGATATTTCTATAATCGGGTTCATACGGTTCTCCATAATTTTGAAATGTTTTTTTGATGTTGGAATTCTTTTGGAATGAAATAATTATACCACAGTAAAAACAAAAATACCACCCTTTTCGGATGGCGTAGTTTCTGCTTCAGATAAAATAAATAAGCACCAAAGTACTGTATCAATACATTGGTGCTTATTTGAAGTTCCACGCATATTTTAATACAATTTTTGTGATTTTGCAACCCCCTCATTTAGGGGTTTCATTTTTTTGGAGTTTTGCAACCCCCTATTTTGGAGAGGTTTATAAGCATTTTTTAGTGCATAGATTTTGTAGTATTGTAGCATTTCTTTAATGTTTTTTACGTTTCTCTTTTGCACATTGTGGACACCCTCTACCGTTTACTCGGTTACAAACTTTTGCTTCCCATTCGTGTCCATGTTCGCATATCCACCAAAACTTTTTATTACTGTGTGCAGTAATGTGTGTCGGCAAGGCTTCTCCGTTTTTGGTGTAGTTCCACGTTTTAGCGACATCAGGGCAAACGGTTGATAAATCATTAAAGCCTACTAATACTTTTTTGCCGGCACAAACTGGGCACCCTTCTCCTCGCACATGTTTTATTATTGATTTGGTGTAGCTGTGTCCTTTTTCACACTTCCAATATACAACCCTTTCGCCACCTCCAAAGATTTCTGACGGATTGACATCGTTCCTTTCATAATCCCAATATTTGAGCAATTCTGGGTGTTTTGTTGCTAAATCATTACCCTTATATTTCAAAAGATTACGATGCTTAGAGCATACGCTTCCCTCGGCAATTCTGCTCGGTAACGCTAAATAGGATCTACCGCATATTTTACATTTCCAATAATATCGCTGACCTGTACCGAGCGTAACCATTTCTGGTGTTATAGAACCGTTTTTCTCATAATCCCACCTTTCAACTAAATCTGGTCTTACAGCGGCAATACTATTTTCTCTTCGCAAGATAACATATTGGTTCTTGATGGCAATAGAATCTCTTGAACAATCCACGTCAACAGAAATATCAATATCTAAGGATTTGATAATATCATTGATAAGGCGAGTTAAATCATTGAAAGTGGTTCGTTCATGGATATAAAAGTCTGCGTGTTCCTTTTCTTCAGTATACTTGTATTCCTTTACCACAAATAAAGTAATCCCCATAGATTTAAAAAACTCTTTTTTGAGAATGTCCTTCTTGGCCTTTTTCTTATGTGAAAAATAGCCGTTATATTCGATACCAATATTTTTTGATGGAATAAATATGTCAATCTCTCGTCCATCAGATATATATCTATTTACTGTATCAGGAAACACTTGCTTAAGATAAAAGTATATCGCTTGCTCAGGAAAAGATGTTTGGCTTTGCTGTGCGCAAATAGGACATCCTTGTCTATTGCTTCGTTGTTTTACAGACATCAAATAATCATCATGCCCAAGAGGACAAATCCAATAAACCTTTTTATTTGAATGTGAAGTAACCTCGGTTGGTTTAATTGTATTTTTATTACTCCACTCAGCGGCTAAATCGGGTGATTGTGATTGTAAATCATTATATCCTATAAGAACTTTTTGTCCTGCACAATAAGGGCATCCAACTCCATTAAGAGTACGATTGCATATATAAGATTCGTACTCACCACCGCATGTTTTGCATTTCCACCAGACTTTCTTGTTGCTTGCGAATGTAACTGTTTCAGGAGTGAGGTTGCCATTTCTTTTATAATTCCATTCAGTTGCAACTTGGGGGTAAAAAGTTGCAAGATCGTTATATCCCTTTAGCACTTTTTTGCCTGCACAATAAGAACATCCACTTCCTCTGTTTCGATTGCTAATTGTCGCTTGCCACTCATGGCCTTTGCTACACTTCCACCACACTTTTTTATTGCTACCAGGTGTTACATCCATAGGTGTTAAACCATCGTTTTTTTCAAAATTCCATTCATTTGCTAAATCGGGGTTGAGTGTCTGCAAATCATTATAACCTTTTAAAACACTATTACCTGCACAATATGGGCATCCACGCCCATTATTTCTTTCCTTTATCGATGCCTGCCATTTATGTCCGTTGCTACATCTCCACCATACTTTTTTGTTGCTTCCAAGAGTTAATTGCGATGGATCTAAATCTGTATTTCTTTCCCAGTACCATTCTGCCATAAGTTGAGCATTATCGCTCACATATTTCTTTTCTTTCTTTTCTGCCACAATGCTCACCTCATTTTCAAAACATTTGTTTTTATATTATATCACTAAACAATCTCTTTTTCAATTACAAAGAAACAAACATCTAAAAACAAAAAAATCCTACGCAGTTTGTATCAAAACTTGCGTAGGATTTTGGTGCCGGTGACCGGACTTGAACCGGTACGGTGTTGCTACCGAGGGATTTTAAGGGGATGAATTCTTCTCGGATTTTTAAGCTTTTTCGTTGAACCTTGCGGTCACTGCAAGCCGTCTGAAACATAGACCGCACAAGGCCTCAGAGCCTCCTGATAATACAAAAAACACCTCCGAAGTCCCTCGTTACAAACATTGTTGCCCTCCGGAAAAATCCCGGAAATCGGAGGGCAAACGGAGGGCATTTGGAGGGCAAAATATGAATCAGCTGCTGACAGACTAAAAAATGGAGTTGATTTATATGACAAAAAGACAGTATTATGAAATTCAATTTTCGACCTATCCCGACATAGTAAACCTAAAGCAGTTCCGTGAAATGCTCGGCGGCATAGGAGAAGGCACAGCATTGAAGCTGATGCAGGAAAACAGAGTTGAGCACTTTAAACTGAGGAATGTGTACTACATACCGAAAGACAGTGTTATCGACTACCTGCTCGGCTATCATTACAGAAGGTATAAGAAACTTCTGAAGCATAAGATTGAGAGGTGATTTCTATGTCAAATGTTATTGAAGAATTATATTACGGCAACCTTGAGCCGCAAGAGCTGACAACGGAAATCACACCTAAGCTCAAAAAGAAGCTGAGTTCACTTGCAAAGAAAGAGGAAGAGCTGACAGCTATGCTCCCCGAAAAGGAAAAAGAGCTGTTTTCAAATTATGTGAATGCTCACAATGAGTTTTCAAGCATAAGCAACTCTGACAGTTTTATAACGGGGTTCAGATTGGGTGCAAGGTTTGCATATGATACGTTTGTAAAGGGATAAGCTGAAATGTTACTGCATTTGTCGTTCTCAAGATAAACTACCGACAACAACCAAACTAATTGCTTATAAAATATGGATTTATTTTGCAATGTATGGTATAATTATTGAGTAATTAAATTATATCGGAGGAAAAAATGAACGATATATTTGAAGTGTACCTGAGGGAAAAAGAGCCACAGAAAAAAGAAAAAGGCTACGCCTGGCATACAGCGATTGGTCTTCAGGCTGTAGACGGGCTTAAAACAAGTGACTATCTGATAGATACAGCAAAAAGAAACATCGAAGGTGACATCACTTTTGAAGAAGCCGACCGTCTTATTCACAGCTATTATAAAGAGAATATATCCCATACAGGAAATGACAGAACGGAAGAAGCAGACAAGGTTTCAGTGCGTATCGCTCAGCTCATTTCAGAAAAGTCCTTTGTAATGTCCCCTGCACAGTATATGTCAATTCACGCAAGACTTTTTGAAGGCGTTTACAAGCATGCAGGTAAAATCAGAGATTATAACATAAGCAAATCCGAATGGGTTCTTGACGGTGATACCGTTATGAATGGCGGTGCTTCAGATTTAAGAGCGACTCTTGATTACGATATTTCGCAAGAGCGTGACTTCAGTTATAAGAATCTTTCCTTGGAGCAAACAATAAAACACCTTGCTGTTTTTATTTCCCGTCTTTGGCAGATTCATGTTTTTTCCGAAGGCAACACCAGAACAACTGCAGTTTTCTTTATAAAATATCTGCGAACACTCGGCTTTGATGTTACAAATGATATTTTTGCTGAAAACGCATGGTACTTCCGCAACGCCCTCGTCAGAGCAAATTACACCAACCTGCAGAAGGGTGTTCACGAAACTACAGAATATCTTGAAGCTTTTTTGAGAAATCTGTTGTTCGGGGAAAAGAACGAGTTAAAGAACAGATATTTGCATATAAATTGCACTTTGGAAGCTCCAAAGTGCAAAAAAGACACTGAAAGTTGCACTTTGGATTGCACTTTGGACGAACTTTCCGTGCTGAATCTTTTAAGAGAAGATGGCAAAATGACTCAAAAACAACTTGCCGAATCAATAAACAAATCCGAACGAACCATTAAAACAATTACCGCTTCATTAGAAGAAAAAGGGGTTATAACAAGGATTAACGGAAAACGCTTCGGATATTGGAAAGTAAATAATTAAAACAATCAACTCTCCTTAACCTTGCACGACAGTACAGGATTAAGGAGACTTTTATATCACTTTTGCATCAAGATTTAACACCAAATCAGTTGCCTTTACCTTACTTATGATATATAATTACACTATCAGTAAACTTAAATAGTGCACTTATTAAAACAAACAGAAAGGATACTGTACTGATAATGAAAAGGTTTTCGGTAATACTGATATTGATAATTACGTGTGCCGCTATACTTTACGGCTGTACATCGGGTGGTGAAAACAAAATGGAAAATTCATACGAGCAGATTACTCCTGCCGAGGCAAAAGAAATAATGGACGAAAGAGACGGTTATGTTATTCTTGATGTCCGCACACAGGAAGAATTTGATGATGCTCATATAGACGGTGCGATTCTCATACCCGACTACGAAATCGCCGACAAGGCTGAAAATATACTCAAAGATAAAGACCAGCTTATTCTCGTTTACTGCAGAAGCGGCAGACGAAGCAAGCTTGCCGCAGAGGCGCTTGCAGAGCTCGGTTATACAAATGTTAAAGAGTTCGGTGGAATAATTGACTGGCCTTACGAGACGGTTTGATGGTGAGTGTGTAGGATATGAAATTGACCTCCCTGGTTGTACTATGATGTACAAATCAGGGAGGTTGTTTTTTCTATTGAAAAAATAGTTTATTTGATATATAATTATATCGGTGCTAGGCAACAAAGACTACCCGTTTTATATTCTTTGGGTTAACGCCCTGGAAAGGAGGTAGTCATATGAAAATGTCCATCGATATCGATTGGAAGTTTGTAGTTGCCCTTGGTGCGGTTGCTGTCACAACCATTTTCGCTACGAAAATGGATCCCGATGCAATCAAAGAAGTATCAATTCATGCAATTGATACCGCCAAAGAGCTTAGACTTGCGCAAAGTGAGTATTAAGACTCTATCAAAGCATCAGGGCACATAGTCTTAGGATTGTGTGCCCTTCTTTATATCTTACAGGAAAGAGGAAAACTATGAATAATGAGTTTTTATATGAAAAAGCAATTAATACTTTGCTAGAATCATTAAAGGATAATATTAACAATTTTACAGCTTCATTTGAAACTATTAACGATTATTACAAATCGCAACCTTTGTTTATGATAACTTCACCAAAATATGAACTTATAAGATGTGTATCAATTTCAAACAACAAGAAAACACGCAGTGTGATTGCTGAATTATGCAAAGAATTATGCAGTCAAAGAAAAACCACCATCGAAAGTAAAAGCATAAAAAATATTGATTTCTATGAAGTGCAGAACAATGTAAAAATTGGGTATTATGTCTCTTTGCAAGAAGAGTATACTCTAGATTTCGAAGAGGCATCCAAAATTGGAATAGATAATATTGTAATAATTGTATTAAAAAGCAATTTGACAAATCTTAAGCCTAATAACAACAAATATTCTAATTATAAATACAAAAATAAAATAAAAAATATCACCCTCGAAGATTTCTTAAATAGTGTAAACGAAGGCGAATATGAGTTGTTCAAAAACTATGTTGGTAAATTCAATTATGAAGCAGAAAGAATGTTGGGCCTTACTATTTCACCTATTCCAACTAAAAATGCACTAGATAAAAAGATAATAAAAATTAAGGATCAATTTTCATCTTATTTCTTTGAGATAAATCTAAACATCTTTTTCACTAACGAAGAAATCCAAGAACTAAAAAAAAGCTTTAATAAAAACATATTACTAACCATTTACAAAGGATCATATATGGATAGTTTCGTTAGTTCTGAATGGTATTATGACTTATTAATAGATACAGATGCTGAAATGGATAAAACCGCAATTATTGCAGGTTATCTTAAATCTGTTGAACAACTTTTGTTTTCAATGATGCTATCAAAGAGCAATGTACTTAAATTTAAATTGCGCCCTAAATTTCAAGATAAACATACCGAAAAATTCATTCCTTTAACCAAAGATAATGCACATGAATTGCTTACAATGGCGGGAAGTTTATTAACAAGTATAGATATCAACTTCAAAAACAACCTAGGTGATGTATACCTGAATAGTCAAATTGGCGAAAAAGTACAATGTTTTTTACATAAGTTTTTCGAGTATACACGCAACGGATATTTTCACAAAGATAACATCTACTCTCTTGACGAGATAAAAAAAATAAGGGCGGAAACTTATTGTGCTTGTTTTTTACTCATAAGTTCATTCAAATTTGATGTAAATAATCTTTGATTCATTTTATACAAACTCACCACCCTGTAACACTGTTAGTTACAGGGTGGTATCTTTATATATCCACTTATTCACTTGCTTCAAGCAGCTTTTTACTCACTCTCGCCTGAACATCAATGTAGTACGCCATTTCAGCGTTGTTCATTTCTTCTTCGTTCCATGCTTCAAAATCTTCAACAAACTCTGCATACTTGCTCATATAGTCGGCATAATCAGCAAGAATGCTCAAGTCGCTCGGATTCTCTTCAAACTTTTTCATAAAGTCCACATAATCCGTCATAAAGGTTTCGTAGCTGTCCATTGCAGCTTTGAATTCGGGGCGCATACCGTCAACGAGGTCTTCCGCTTTTTCGGTGGTTGTGGGCTCCGTAGTGGTTGTTTCTTTATGCTTGGTGGATTCTGTCGGCTCTTCCTTCTTTTCAGTTGTAGTGTCTGTTTCATCATAATCATCAGGAGCATCTATGTCTATGCTCATTATGTTAAAGCCCTCATACCTCAGATAAAGCTTCCAACCTTCTGAATTTTCAGCGTGGTAATAGTTCTCGCCCTTATCATAATCCACATCAAAGCCTTCGTCAGCACAGGCGGAGACATATTCGTTATATGCTTTCTTGGAAGTGTCACCGATGTACACAAAGAAGCCATCATCACTTTCATGTGAAAACTTTCCTTTGTTTGACTCAGACTTCGGCAACTGCTTTCCTGCAGAACCTGAAGGCCATTTAATTTCTTTCATTTCCATAGGCACATCAAGCTCTACACCCATTTCAGTGCTATAGCTTGAATAATTTACATACAGCTTATATCCTTCAGCATTATACGCTGTATATGAATAGCTGTCCTTTGTACTATCCACTGTAAATCCGTTGTCCTTACAAGCCTGAACATAGCGCTCATACTGAACTTCGGTTATTTTATTGATGTCAATATGAAGCTCTTCAGAAGAATTGTTCCATATCCTGCCCTTATTACCCTCAGGCTCAGGAAGCATCTGACCGAGAACCATATCGTCCCATACAATCTTTTCGGCATCTTCACCACTGACCAACGCTACAAAGCCAACTAATATTACGATGAGAATAAACCACCACCTCAGGAAAAACGGTTTTTTCTTCTTTTTTGATTTGGTTTCTGTTTGGTAAACAGGCTGTGGTACTTGCTGTTCGGGTTGTGTTGAACCAAAATTTGCTCTCGCCCCACACTCAGGACAAAACTTTGCCTCAAACTCTGTTCCGCAATGATTACATTTCATAATAACTTCTCCTTTACTTTTTAGTTTTCAAAATACGCCACACACTCCGTTCAGAGTAGTTGTATTTCTGTGCAAGCTGGGCGACATTATTGCCGTTATATTCGCTGATAATGGCATCGTGGATATGTTCTTTTGAAAAAAGCCTGTTCGGGAATGAAACCTGTGTTCCTCTGAACATCTTGTATATTGCAAGAGTGTTTTCAACGCCAATTTCATCCGCTATGTCACGATACACATCATTCAGACCGCAAAGGTCATTTCCCAAAAGTTCCACCTCCGTTTCTTCAGTGAAGCCCTCTTTCAACGACATAATATCACCTCCTGCAAGACATAACAAATGACATTGTCATTGTGTTTGTCAGAAGGTTTCAGATAAAATGCTTTTAATTTTTTCATTTAAAAAGCTCCTTTCCGAACAGTAAATATCTGTTCAGAAAAGAGCTTGTAAATTTCGCGAATTTAAATTTCCCCACACATTCGACAAAATCTCTTTAACTTTGTACAATGAAGTCACAAAGATTAAGGAGGAATTTTCATGTTACCAAAACACTACACAAACGAAAAAACAGGCATCAGCTACACCCTTCACGGCGACTATTATCTGCCCGACTTTATACTCCCCGAAGAGGAAGACAAACGACCGATAGGCAAGTGGGGAAGCTTGCACAAAAGCTACCTTCAGCAACACAAGAGAGTCTTTTATAACACCCTCGTCAGTAACCTCACTCTTCACACTCACCTTGCCGATGTAGACGAACAGGCACGGAGTATGTTTGACACCCTCGTAGAGCAGATGATGAAAAGGGAAGGAGTCACCGAAGAACTCAAAGAGCAGAATCAGATGGAGTGGGTTGGTCGTATGAACAACATCAAGGAACGGGCAACCGAAATCGTCTGCAAAGAGCTGATATATGTATGAAAATGCAAAGCCGTCCGAGGTTATCTCAGACGGCACATTTTTTTATTTCAGTAAAACTTCCATACGCTCAGTTATAAGTTTTTCAAATGCCTGTTTCATGTCTTCAGGCATATATGAAGCTTGACACATTGCGATATATTTAGATTTCATTTTAGCTATTTTATCAATAATTTTTTCTGCAGATTTCTGAGAAATTCCAATGTTTTCGGCAAGAATAAGAAAATCTTTTCTGCGAAGATTCTGCTTTTTACCGTTTGCGGTAAGTGCAAGCTGCTCCTTATCCTCAGGAATAACAACATTAGTTGAAAGCATATCATAAGCCGCAGATAAGACATACTCTTCACTTTTCTGTGCAGTTTCAATAAGTGAGAAATTCTTCAGGTGCATATCAGAATTACCTACTGCAAAAGAAAAAATTATTCTGATGTAAAGTTCTGTCAGGTCAAGACCGGGATTAACGGAATATCTCGAAACGATTTTTCCGCATCGCTCATAAGAGCCTCTGTACTTATCTTCTGTTAATCTGCCGTCGAGCTGACAAAAATCCTCCATTGCAAGTATTTGACTGTTTTCTCGATCAATTCTCTTTGTTATATATGCAAAAGCGCCACTTTGCGAAGACAGCTTTATAAGAGCAAAGGGTACTGTCTTTATACCGCTCAATTTTGCCATTTGCATTACAAGATACTCCATCTCAGGCAATGCCTCATATTCTTGAGTCTGAGGCTTGAGAATATATCCTGTGGGATAATTCACGAGTGTAAGTCTCGGTTCCTTATCTTTTGTCAGATGCAATGACAGTTTTTTCTGTACACCCGGAACGGTAAATCCTTTGGTTGTACTGTCTATTGCAAGCTGATTGAGAATCTCTTCCGAAACATCAATATCCGGTAACTTGCTTGTTCCGAAAAAACTTTTTATACAGCTTTTATGCCATCCGTAAGGAGAGTCCTGCGTTTTAAGCTCTTTGCCGCAACATAAACAATTCATTCCTTAACCCCCTTGATGCTTACGTTTCCGATCGGGTCCTTACAGGCAACCAAAAGTAGGCCGAACCTATCTTTTCGGTCAATCTTCCAGTTATGACTTACAACATTCAACAACCAACCCTCAGGAATGAGGCCATCAAAAAACGCAAATAAGGTTTTCGACTTGTATTCTTCACCGGTTAAGGGCATAGTGAGGCTTACAGCAGAGGCAATTTCATTTTCAAGATATTCACTGTCATAAACAAAAGAATATCCGTAATCGGTTTCTTTCAGTGTTCCTGCAAAGGTATCCCGTACATATACATACGCTGTTCTGTATGCTTCCATCAGTCATCCTTCCTTCCGGGAACTGCCTTCATGCCAAACATTGAAAGAGCCTGATTCACCTTGTCCATACGAACCGTCTCCTTGCCTTGTTCAAGCTCACGAATAAATCTTAGGCCAAGACCTGAACGGATCGCAAACTCCTCTTGTGTAAGGCCTGCTTCTTTTCTTTTTTGTTTGATAAATTCAGCAATAGTATTCATAGCTATATATTACACCCGATTGGGTATAAAGTCAACAGTTTTACGCATTTATTATACCCGTTATGGTATAATTTTATTCTAAAGATTTTATTTTATACCCTAAAGGGTATAAAAGCACTGCATATATTTAGCTGATATATGCATGAAAATACCCCTGACCTTCACAAGTCAGGGGTTCTATACTATCACAGCAGTTCAAATCTGCTTTTTTCAAATTTAATCATTCCCTCATCCCGCATTTTGCAAAGCTCATTTGACATTGCACTGCGGTCAACACAAAGATAGTCCGCCAGCTGCTGACGGTTAAAGGGTACGGTAAAAGCGGATGAGCCTTGGCGTTTTGCTTCCTCGGAAAGGTAAGAAATCAGCTTTGCACGGGTGGTACGCCCCGACATGTGTCCGAGCTTCTGCACCAATTTTCTGTTCTTGTCAGAAATGGCGAAAAACATATTCTGCACTATCATATTGTGAAAACGGCAGGCAGATGAACAGGTGGTAAGTATTCTCTTTACATCAAAGAAAATTACCAAGCTGTCCTCGACGGCAACAACATCATTTAAAAGTGCTCCGCTTTCAGGTGCGGCGTAGCCTTCGCCGAACATCTCACCCACGGAAATGACGGAAAGAATACTGCGGTTGCCCCAATAATCGTCCTTCTGAATGTGTATCTTGCCCTCTACGAGAATGAAAATGTCACTTATGTGCTCACCCTCACGGAGAATGTATTCACCCTTTTTGTATTCCTTTTTCCTCGCACCGAGGCAAGAGAGCAGGGAAGCGATGTCTTCCTCTCCCACGCCCGAAAAAAGCTTCGTTCTTTTCAAAATCGGAATATATTTCTTCATAAAAGCCTCATTTCCGTTGTAAAAACAACCGACTTGTTATAATTATTGTAATATAATAGGCTCAACAAGTCAAGAGCGGAGTTATTTCTATGATAAGAAAGATTATTAAAATAGACGAAGAAAAGTGTAACGGTTGCGGTGCCTGTGCGGCGGCTTGCCACGAGGGTGCCATTGAAATGATTGACGGCAAGGCAAAGCTTACCCGTGAGGATTACTGCGACGGTCTCGGTGACTGTCTGCCTGCTTGCCCCACAAACGCAATCACCTTTGAGGAAAGAGAAGCACCTGCCTACGACGAGGCGGCTGTACTTGCGGCAAAGGAAAAGAAGGTATCTGCACCTCTGCCCTGCGGTTGTCCCGGCACACAGTCAAAGGCAATTAACCGTGACAGTTGCGACTGCAGTACAGCTTCTGCACCCGTCAGCAGTCAGCTCAAACAGTGGCCCGTACAGATTAAGCTTGTACCTGTTAATGCCCCCTACTTTGACGGAGCGAATCTTCTTGTTGCGGCAGACTGTACCGCTTATGCTTACGGAAATTTCCACAATGAGTTTATCCGTAACAGAATTACGCTTATCGGTTGCCCGAAGCTTGACGAGGGAGATTACACCGAAAAGCTGACGGCAATTATCAAGAATAACGACATCAAAAGTGTCACCGTTGTGCGTATGGAGGTGCCTTGCTGCGGTGGTATTGAAAACGCAGTCAAGAGAGCACTTATGGCAAGCGGTAAGTTTATCCCCTGGAGAGTTGTTACGGTGACAACTGACGGCAGATTGGTGGAATGAGGTAGGATATAAAAATGCCCCTGACTTGTGAAAGTCGGGGGCAAAACTTATTCCTCATCCTCTTCTTCGAATGAGTAATCGTTCAGTTCATCAAAATCAAGAAACTCGGCTAATGTCATATTAAAGGCAATAGCGAGCTTGTGAATTGTCATCACTCCGGGATTTTTGGTGATACCTCTTACAATATTATCAAGAGTTGACTGGCTGACATTGCTCATTGTTGCAAGCTTGTTTATGGCAATTCCTCTTTTTTCGCAAAGACTTCTGATTCGTCTTACATAAATATCTGAATAGTCCATTATCTGCACCTCATAATTACAATTACCCATTTACGGGTTGATATTATGATAACTGCAAAACTACAAGCAATTACCCGAATATGGGTTGACTTTGTAAATATATTTATGTTAAAATGCATTTACCCGTTTATGGGTAACATAAATCTTAATGACCGCTATACACACAATTTAATTAAAGGTTAGCTTTACACCCTTAAGTGGGTCAACAGAGATAGCGAGGTCATAAGATAGCCCACCGAGTTTGACTTCGGTGGGTTTTGTAAATTGGAGGAATATTTATGACGGTAACCTTCTTCGGTCACAAGGACACCCCAAAAGAAATAGAGCCGACTCTCAGGTCGACTCTTGTTGATCTGATTGAAAATCACGGTGCTACAGAATTCTATGTCGGCAATAACGGCAATTTCGACACCATGGTACGCCGTCAGTTTGAGAATTTATCTCAAACTTATCCCATAACTTACAACGTTGTTTTAGCCTATCTGCCCACAAAGAAAAGCGAGTATGACGACTTCACCAACACCCTTCTCCCCGAAGGAATAGAATCTGTCCCCAAACGCTTCGCAATCTCTTACCGCAACAAGTGGATGATAAGGCAGTCGGATGTTGTTGTAACTTATGTCACCCGCACTCACGGCGGTGCTTGGCAGTTTAAGACTATGGCGGAAAGGCAAGGGAAGATGGTAATTGAGTTAAACAAATAAAAGTGGCTAAAGAATAAGATAAATTTAATTTTTATATTGACAAAGTCAATTTAAAGTGTTAAACTGCTAAATAAGTTAACATAATAAAAACTGTGACGAAGACGGAATCTGAGGCTTGTTTTTTCAGAGAGTCAGGGACGGTGTGAGCCTGACAAAACATTTCAGATTTCCCATCCCTTCTGAGTTGGAAGTTCGAAACACTGACGGTTTAGTAGATGCTTCTCGTGAATGCTGCGTTAATGCATAGGAGTTGTTGGACTCCGAAGAGGTGGCGGATTTTTCTTATCCGCAATTTGAGTGGTACCGCGAGTGCTGAATTTATATTTACACCCGTCTCAAAGCAAAAGAAGGCTTTGGGGCGGTTTTTGTTCGCCTCAAATGCAGATATAATTAATTATAAAGAAAGGTGAATGAAAATGTTGTCTTTATCAAAAGTGTTCAATGCACAAACCGTACTAAAAAATATCATCCGCGAAACGAATGTTGTTCGTGCTCACGGCATAGCACCTGATTGCAAGTTATATCTCAAGCCTGAAAATCTGCAATTTACAGGTTCATTCAAGGTCAGAGGTGCGGCTTATAAAATAGCGATGCTTTCCGAAGAAGAAAAAGCAAAGGGAGTTGTTGCCTGTTCAGCAGGAAATCACGCTCAAGGAGTTGCTTTAGCCGCTACAAAAAATGGTATCAAATCTCTCATCTGTCTGCCTGATACAGCCCCTATTTCAAAAGTTGAAGCGACAAAAGGCTTCGGTGCTTCAGTTTGTCTTGTTGAGGGCTGCTATGATGACGCATATCAAAAGGCACTGGAGCTTAAAGAAAAAGAAGGCTATACTTTTGTTCATCCATTTGACGATGAAAATGTAATTGCCGGACAAGGAACAATTGCTTTGGAAATTTTGAATTCTCTTGACGATATTGATGCTATTGTTGTACCTATCGGTGGAGGTGGGCTTGCTGCAGGTGTAGCTTTTACAGTTAAACAAATTAAGCCTGAGGTTAAGGTTTACGGTGTTCAGGTAAGCGGTGCACCGAGTATGTATAATTCTATCAAGAAAGGAGAAATTGAAGCTCTCGATTCCGTATCAACAATTGCAGACGGTATAGCTGTTAAAAAGCCCGGTATAAATACGTTTGAGCTTATCAGCAAATATGTTGATGATATTGCGCTTGTAAGTGATGAAGAAGTCGCCAGTGCTATACTCTCTTTAATTGAAAAGCAGAAAATGATAGCTGAGGGTGCAGGAGCTACAGCAGTTGCCGCTGTCATGTTTAATAAATTTCCTCTTAAAGGCAAGAGAGTTGTTGCAATTGTTTCAGGCGGTAATATAGATGTTACAAGTCTTTCCCGTGTTATTGACAGAGGTTTGCTTAATTCAGGACGCTCCACAAGTCTGCTTATTGAGCTTATTGATAAACCTGGTCAGCTAAAAGACATCTCCCGTATTATAGCTGATTGCGGCGGCAATGTAACAGGTGTACACTACGAAAAAGGTAATACGGAAAGTGTTAACGGATGCTTCCTTCGTATTGAGATGGAAACAAGGGATTTCGACCATGTTAATCTTATCACGCAAACCTTGCGCGGTGAGGGCTTTAAATTAGTAGAATAAAGATGTGATATCAGCTTATGGAATATTATAAAATCAAAATCGTGATGAGCGATAAAGCCGGCGTTCTTAACAGAGTTACTGCATTGTTCAGCAGATTACAGATAAACATCAAAATGCTGGCTTTGGATAATACGGATTACAGTGAGAATGCCGATGTTACCTTCGGCTTTCAGTGTACAGAAGAAAACAAAAAGCTTTTGCTTGGCAGACTCGAAAAAATCTTTGATGTACATTATGTAGAAGAGATGTAAAAATAAAAGCAACACCCAAAGTTAGTTTCGTCTTCAGGAACTGCAGGTTTATTAACACTTATAATGTTGTTCTACAAACCACGTCCATTGGTTATGTAATGATTATCGCACATTCGGCTTTATCTTTTCAACCTGTGATAGCAAATCACCCCTGACTTTCATTTAAGAAGGTCAGGGGTTTATGCTTGTTATTCGGCAAGGTGGATTTTGTTTATTCTTTTATAAACATCTTATCCCTATCAGGTATACCTACTTCATCGGTAATATATCTTTCGACCTTCATGCTCAAATTATACTTTTCACGTAAACTGATGATTTTTGACATCATCGGTGATTTATGATGTATGTCGAGTGCAAGCTGGTCTTTCCAGCTATCAATTAAAAGGACGGTTTCATTGTCATTCATAGGGAAAAAGTATTCATATTTTAAGTTGCCTTCTTCGGCACGGATTTCGTCAACAATTCCCGTTGAAATCATTTCTTCGGCAAATTTTCTTGCATTTCCGTTTGTACCTGAATAGTAAATATTTACTGTAATTGCCATAAAACACACCTGCAAATTTTGATTTTTCAAACTGATTATATCACAGTCGGTCTTATCTTTTCAACCTTTGATAGCAAAACACCCCTGGCCTTCATTTAAGAAAGTCAGGGGTTAGCTTCAGGTACTCATTGTTTTTTTTGTTTCTGCTATTTTGTCAAACAGCTCAGAACATGCTATTGTAACCTTCCACGGAACGACAGGGCTTTCAATTTCACCTGAATTAATGCATCTCATAGCCTCACTGATTTCATAGGTAAAGCCGTTTACTGTTTCTTTATCTTCAAAATGTTCCTTGATATTTCCGTAAATATCATATAAAAAGCATTCGCTTGAATGATGGGGATTCGGAATAACGATCTTTCCGTGTTTTCCATATATTATCATTTTATCGTCAATAGAGGTCATAATAGATGCTGCCAAATCTGCCAAGGTGTGCTCAAATTCAATACTGATATGATTATTAGCATCTACACCGCTGTCGCTCCATGTAGCAGAAACATTCATATTTTTTATTTCTTGCCCAAGCAGATACGTAGTAATTTCATAGGCGTAAACAGTAATATCTTTTGCTGCCCCTCCACCAAGCAGAGGGTTAAAAAATCGGTTACTGTTATCTTCGGTAGCCTTAAATCCTATTAAAAACTGTGAGATTTCAGGAATACCGATTTCGCCGTTATCTATCCACATTTTCGCCTTGTTGACGGCAGGTAAAAAACGGCTCCACATAGCCTCCATAACGAAAACCTTATTTCTTTCAGCTACTTCAAAAACCTTTTTCGCTTCATCCGAATTCTGAAACATAGCTTTTTCGCATAATACAGGAATACCTCTTTCAACGCACATCATTGTAAGACGGTAATGGTCATTGTTTGTAACAGCAATATATACGCAGTCAGGTTTTTCAGCTTCAAGCATTTCTATATAATTGTCGTAATATTTATTTATGCCGTGCTTAGTCGCAAGGTCTTTTGCCCTGTCATAGCTTTTACTTGAAATTGCACATACTTCACAGTTATCAAGTAACGAAACTGCTTCACAAAACTTGTTTGCAATTTTGGCTGCACCCATAATACCAAAACGAAAATTACTCATATCAATTCTCCTGAATAATAAATTTTTATTTATTGGAATGATTATACCACAACAAAAACCGATATTTCAACTAAAGGCAAGAAAACGCCCCTGACTTTTGGCGGTCAGGGGTTAGGCTTTATAAACTTGCTAAAGTCAAACAGACAACATTTTATGCAATCTATTCTCTGCTACCTTCTTACTGTTCTTGATTTTACGTTCTTCTAATCCTAATAAACACAGCAGTATATTAGCACATTCTTCACTTGAAAAAACTTGCTCATGTATCTTTATTGTTGCTAAATCTTCATACACATATTACCTTCTATGACCTTTACTCTCACTTTGTTCCCGGTCTTGCTTATGTGAAAAAGTATCCGGAGAAGAACAGAGAGATCTCCTTCTATCTGCAAAAGGAAATATTGAAGTTTGATAAATTCTGTGAAGAACAAAATCTTTTGTGCGACAACGATGTTGAATCCTATGAAGATCTTATCGCACTCAAGGAGAAAACAATGAAAGAATACAATGAGCTTATGGGTCTTCGCAAGGAGGTACGGGGTGCAATCAAGCGAGCCGACAGAAGCGGTGACATAGAAAATGCTAATGAGCTCAGAGAACATAACAAAGATATTACCGCACATCTGACGACTTTAAGAAAGCACATAAAAATCTGTGACAGAGTTATCTCCCGTGACACTCTTGTTAAGGATTTAATGGACGAGCTTCACGACCACGCCCTATGGCAAGAAAGAAGCTTAGGTACGAGTTACGAAACACAAACAATAACCAATTACGAACAGTCAAGGTAAAAAATTTTAAGGAGGAATAGAAATGCTTGACGAAATAAGAACAGACATAATCAGTGCCGATAAGATTGAAGTAAAGGAAGTCAGATGGCTGTGGCCGGGCTACATCCCTTACGGAAAAATCACACTCTTACAGGGTGACCCAGGTGACGGCAAGAGCACCTTTATGCTGACACTTGCGGCACTTTTAACAACAGGTCAGAGTCTTCCCTTCTGTGATGAAGAGAACGAACCGATGAATGTTATTTATCAGACAACGGAGGATGACGCGGAAGACACTGTTGTACCAAGATTCATAAAGGCGGGAGGTGATACAACAAAGCTTAATTTCATAGACGAGAAAGAAAAGACATTGACTTTCAGCGACAGAAGAATCGCTGATGCCATAAAGGCGACTAACGCTAAGCTTGTCATCCTTGACCCGTTGTCCGCTTACATCGGCGGTGATGTTTCACTAAACATTGCAAACGATGTCAGAGCACAGTTCAATCCTCTTATACAAGCCGCAAAGGAAACAGGCTGTGCCGTTGTAATCGTCGGTCACATGAACAAAATGGGCGGTACAAAAGCTCTTTACCGTAGCCTTGGCTCTATTGATGTGGTAGGAGCTGCACGAAGCTGTTTACTCATTGCGAGAACAGATAAGGACAGACCTGACGAAAGAGTTATGGCGGTGCAAAAGAGTAACCTTGCACCAACGGGTAACGCCGTTATCTTTAACATTACACAGGACGGCATTGAATGGGTAGAAGAAACTGCGAGGACGGCAGATGAAATTTTAAGTTCTTCTTCATCATCGGCAGGCAGACCTAACGAGCAGATTACAAAGGCAAAGGAAATACTTTTGGAGATGCTCTCTGACGGTCCGAGGGCACAGGCGGACATTATGAGCCGAATGGAACAGGAACGCATAGGCAAGAGCACGGCAATCAAAGCCAAGAGCGAGCTCGGATGCGTAAGCACAAAGGAAGGCAAACGCTGGCAATGGTCGCTTGTATCGGAAGAATGTACCAAAGAAGATGACATCGCAGAGTGTTATTGAATTCTTACATCCTTCCTTGAAAACAAAAATCAAAATCAAATTTTAAAATTTATGGAGGTTAATATTTATGACAACATTATCAGAAATCAAAATTAAAAATTTAAAATCATTTGAAAACAATCCTTTCATTTTCAGAGAGGACACGGCCTTTGAGATGCTTATTGACAGCATTTCAAATTTAGGAGTACTTACACCAATCATAGTACGCAGTATCGAGGACGGCGACTACGAAATCATCAGTGGTCACAGAAGAGCTGAAGCCTGCCGAAGGCTTGGAATTGAAACAATACCTTGTATTGTTAAAGAGCTTACCAGGGATGAAGCTACGGTTATACTCGTTGACCTTAACTTACAAAGAGATGAAGTGTTACCCAGTGAGAAAGCACACGCTTACAAAATGAAAATGGATGCACTTAAAAATCAGGGAGCAAGGACGGATTTAACTTCTACACAGTCTGTGTCGAAGTTCCGTACAGCAGAAGAAGTCGGCAAAGAAAACAACGAAAGCCGTGAAACTGTCAGGCGATATATCAGATTGACTTTTCTCATACCTGAAATATTGAAGTTAGTTGATGAAGGACGAATCGCTTTTACTCCTGCCGTTGAGCTTTCTTTCCTGTCGCTGGAAGAACAGCACGAGGTTTACGGGTTTTATGAGAACGAAGAGGTTACGCCATCTTACTCGCAGACGGTACGAATGAAAAAGCTTCACATAGAAGGTCAGCTGACATCGGAAAGAATAGCTGAAATTATGGCAGAGGCAAAGGCGAATCAGAAAGATTACTTAAAGATACCGACAGAAAGTATTGAGAGATACTTTAAGTCGAGATTTACGGAAAAGCAGAAACAGGAATTTGTAATAAAAGCCGTCGAACATTATCATCGATATTTAATGCGGCAGAGAGATGCAAGATAAGGAAGGAGGGATGCTATGAAATCACAGGAAGCGTATAAGTTATTATTCAGGGAATATCCCGATGTGGTGAACGCCCATCAGCTTTGTGAAATGCTTGGCGGTATAAACATCAAAACTGCCTACAAGCTCCTCAAAAGTGGTGCAATCAAAAGCTTTATTATAGGCAATAAATATCTCATCCCTAAAATTAATGTTTTTGAATATCTGGAATTGGTGGATAATAAAACATAATCTCACACATTTGCAAAAAGTCAAATCTGCCGCTAACATATAAGTGTCAGCGGCAGATTCATACAAAAATCAAGAAAAGGAAGTGATACAAATAGTTACAGGTCATCTCAGAGAACGAGGCGGTATTTACCACATAGTTCTCAATTATACCGACAGTGACGGCAAAAGAAAAAATCCCTCCAGGTCAACAGGCTTACCTGTGAAGGGAAACAAAAAGAGAGCTGAAAAAATGCTCCGTGAGGCTTGTGAAGAGCTCGAAGAAAAGCTGAAAAACGGTGAACTCCAAAAAGAAAAGGTATATTCACCGCCAGAAAAGCAAAAAACGCCCTTTAAGGAATTTTTACAGGATTGGCTTCAGATGTCAAAGGTAAATGTGGAGGTGTCAACCTATGGCGGATATTGCCGTGTTATCAACAGAAAAATCATCCCGTACTTTGAAGAGCATTATCCGGGCATTATGCTCGAGGATGTTACACCAAAGCAGATTCAGGATTTTTACACCTTTGAAATGACAGTAAACGGAGTTTCGGCAAACACTATTATCCATTACCATGCAAACATCCGAAAAGCACTGCATTATGCTTTTAAAATAGGTCTTATTGATGTCAACCCTGCTGACAGAATTGACAGACCGAAAAAGGAGCGTTTTGTGGGTGAAGCCTATACGGAAGAAGAAATTCAGGAGCTTCTTGAAAAATGCAAGGGTGATGTTCTTGAATTTGCTATTGTAATGGGTGCATTCTACGGACTTCGCAGAAGTGAGGTCTGCGGTCTTAAATGGGATGCAGTCGATTTCAAAAACAAAACCTTTACGGTGAAAAGAATTGTCACCGAGGTTTATGTTGACGGAAAGATTCAGCTTGTTGAAAAGGAACGCACCAAAACGAAATCCTCATTCAGAAGGCTTCCTCTTATAAAGCCTATGGAAGAATATCTTCTCAAGCTGAAAGAGGAGGAAGAAAAGAATAGAGCCCTTTGCGGAAACTTTTACTGTCAGAAGTATAACGGGTATATTTATGTAAATAAAATCGGTGAACTGGTAAAACCGGGCTACATCACAAAATACTTTCCTGAGTTTTTAGAGAAAATCGGAATGAGGCGAATACGCTTTCACGACCTTCGTCACAGTTGTGCAAGTCTGCTTTATGCAAACGGCGTTTCACTCAAGGAAATTCAGGAATGGCTCGGTCACAGTGATATTTCCACCACCTCAAATATTTATACCCACCTTGATTTCAATTCAAAAATAAATTCGGCTACTGCCATTATGGGAGTTCTGCCCGGCGGAAAAAAGTGATTTTTATTGGTAATTCTGACGGATTTTCGACAGTAAAAAACAGCATATTTTTATGCCCTCGGAGGGCAAACGGAGGGCAAATGTCGATTTTCTGCAAAAAACGGGCCCAAAATAGTATTCATAAAATCACGGTTTTCAGACAAAACAAAAACCCGAAAACCCTCTCAAATACAAGGGCACTGAAAAACCACAGTTTTTTTGAAAAGCTGTGGTTTTTTGTGTATAAATATTCGGATGAAACATAAAATATTTTATTTTTTATATTTTGTAATATAAAAGGTAACGGATATTACACCGTTACCAGATTGCTTAA
>JBGVGM010000108.1:0-20807 GCA_045121655.1 Acutalibacteraceae bacterium
TTTGCAGTGGTTTTTTTGCGATTAACGGTCTTGCTCCGTTTACTTTTTGTTTTATATTTGTTTTTTTTTTTACTAAACTATTTAAAAAGAGACTGCTATGACTGAGCTTAAAACTGACGAAAGGCTTGAGCCTCTTGGTGCAAAAATGAATATAGTGGTTTCCGATTCCCATACCTTCGGAACAGACGCAATCCTTCTGGCTGCCTTTGCTTCCATCAAAAGGAAAGACGTTGCCTGCGATATGGGTACGGGCTGCGGAATAATCCCCCTTATATGGTGCAAGGGTGAAACAAAGTCGGTAACTGCAATTGATATTCAGGAAAAGGCATGCAATCAGCTTGAAAAAAGCCTTGAAATAAACTCTATGACCGACCGTGTCAATGTTGTTAACGCAGATTTGCGTCAGCTTAAAGGAAAACTTGATTTCGGCACTTTTGACCTTGTTACTATGAATCCTCCCTATAAACCGGTGGGTACAGGTATCGAAAGTCTCAGTGAGGCTGATAAAATTGCAAGACATGAGACAATGTGTACAATTGACGACGCTGTTGCTGCTGCAGCTAAGCTTCTCAAATTCGGCGGACGGTTCTGTATGTGCCACCGTCCTGAGAGACTCTGCGATATAATCTGCAGTATGCGTGAGGGCGGAATTGAAGTTAAAAGAATCCGTTTTGTTGTTGAAAAAGAAGGCAAAGCACCCTGGCTTGTTCTCGTTGAAGGCAAAAGAGGAAGCAAAAGCCATGTTACGGTTATGAATCAGCTTATAATGAAAGACAAAGACGGAAACAACACCGAGGAATTCAGAAGTATGTTCGGTGATTATATGGACGGACATCAGTAGGAGATATTTATGAGCGGAAAACTTTTTGTGGTGGGAACACCTATAGGAAATCTGGGGGATATTTCACCCAGAGCACTCAGAACTCTTGAGGAATGTGACTTTATTGCCGCTGAGGATACAAGAGTAACATTAAAGCTTCTCAATCATTTTGAAATTAAAAAGCCCATGATAAGCTATTTTGAGCACAACAGAAGGCAAAAGGGCGAAGTAATTACAGAAAGAATACTGAGCGGTGAAAACTGTGC
This sequence comes from Acutalibacteraceae bacterium, assembly GCA_045121655.1. Taxonomy (GTDB): domain Bacteria; phylum Bacillota; class Clostridia; order Oscillospirales; family Acutalibacteraceae; genus UBA6857. Next base: position 1,087 of record JBGVGM010000108.1, read on the forward strand.
AATTGTAACAGACGCAGGTATGCCTGCCGTTTCAGACCCCGGTGAGGACCTTGTGGCACTTTGCTATGAAAAGGGAATCCCGGTCAGTGTTGTACCGGGACCGTCAGCTTTTGTTGCTGCAATTGCACTGTCAGGTCTTTCTGTGGGTAGATTTACCTTCGAGGGCTTCCTCAGTGTTTCAAAAGTCAGCAGACGCGAGCATCTCGAAGAAGTGAAAAGAGAAAAGCGTACAATGGTTTTCTATGAAGCTCCTCATAAGTTATCTGCAACTCTTAACGATATATATTCGTGTTTCGGCGACAGACAAATTGCAATTGTAAGAGAAATTACAAAAATCCATGAGGAAGTAATCAGAACAACTCTGAAAGAAGCTTCAGAGAAGTATTCTGAAGAAAGCCTTAAGGGCGAAATTGTGCTTGTTATTGAGGGCTACAAGGAGCAGGAAAAAGATTTACCAACTCTTGAGGACGCAATCATCAAGGCTAAATCTTACATTGAAGAGGGTATGAGCGCAAGCTTTGCAGCTAAGCAGGCAGCAAAGGATACGGGTATAAAAAAAGGTGACATTTATAAAGCACTTCTGGAGGAATAAAGAATGAAAGAATGGCTCAGCAATTACGGTTATCTGCTTATTGTTCTGGTCGCAGTTCTTGCCGTGTTTATTGTTGTACTTAATTTTGCGGCAAGGGCGTATTCAAAGCATATGAAAAGCTACAAGGCAGAGGAAGCGGAAATCAAACGACTCACTGCGTTAAAGGAAAAATACAAATCTCTCGACGAAAACACAATTAAAAATGCGCCCGACGAGGAAGTTTTGGAGGGTGTTGCACTGATTTATCAGCTTTTTCTGCAAAAAAAGGAAAATGTGGAAGAGGAATTTCTCAGACTTTCCAAGGAAATACAGAGCATTTATGTTCTTGATGTTTTTGTTTCTGACGGAGGAGTAAAAGCCTTTTTCAGCGAAAACGCAGACATTTTAAGATGCAGAATTGTACCTGCACTTAAACTTATCGGGATGAATGATGAGGCAGAAAAGGTAGAAAAAATCAGAAGAATGTATGATGAAACCGACCTTGAAGCTTCTCTCAGCGAAAAAGAGATTGAAGAAACTGACAAAATTCTCCTTGAAGCTGATATTTTAAGCAGAATTAAGCTTCAGGGGGCAGAATATATAAAAGAGAATACAGGGATTTTAAAGTTTTAAATTTATTCATTTGACATATTGATTTTTTCGTTGTATAATATTTTGGTGTAATTTTATCGTTATAAAGGAGGCGTAGCCGTGAAAAAGATAACTGCAATATTTTTGGCTTTGGCAGTACTTGTACTGTTTGCTTCCTGTGATAATAATGATAACCCGACAACTACTCAGGGTCCTATTGCAACCGGTTATGTACCTTCTCAAAGCAGTACGGTACCGTCAACTTCAGGTTCAGATGTTCCTACAGTAAGCACCGCACCCTCAACCTCAGCTTCGGGAGTTGGTCTGACTTATGTTCTTACCACAAGTCCCGATAAGACAGTTCCCTGGAGTGAAACAACAAGATTTGATGCAAACTCAGTGGTTGTTCCCTCTACAACGGGCAGCTCACTTTCTGATATTCCCACACCGACAGGCGGTACAATAGATAAGCCCAGTGTGCATACTTCTCAGCTTCCCACTCAGCAGTCAACAACTGCTCCTTCGGCTGAATATCCCACAGGTGCTACTTCAACAACCAAGCCCATTGTCACAACCAAGGAAAAAACAACCAAGGCAACAACTGCAGCTAATAAGACACCCACTCAGCTTGTAATCAACGACACTTCATATAACAGCAGTACTTCTATTGTAACTCTTGCAGTTTCAAATGACGGCTGGATGAGCACTTTCGTTGCAAAGAGTCAGAATATCAGCATTATTGTTGACGGTGAGGAAATTGAAACAACCGTACCCTGCAACGTTACCTCAAAAACTAATGCAGACGGCTGTCAGTTAATCACAATTGACCTTTCAAGTCAGAGCCTTAATTCCGGTTCTAACGTTACATTTACAATTCCTGCAGGACTTGTACAGACCAAGGCAGGCACTCAGTATAATACATCTTACACCGGATATGTAGTTCTTTAAGCTTAAATCACACCTTTAGTTTTAAGGTGTGATTTTTTTGTCTCTTTTATACCAACACTTCTTTCAGAGGTGTTGAATATGAAAATTTCTATAATAAAGCTGAAGGGCAGGGGATACCTTATAGGTAATCTCCTTTTACTCAGTTTACTGTTTTTTACGGTGATTCTTTTTTCGGTGTGTATAAACATTCTGCCCGAAATGGCCTTGCAGCTGCTTTCAACTGTACCACAGAATATCACAAATATAATAACCATGTTCGTGTGTGTTGCAGTAATTCTATTTCTTTTCTGCATTTTTTCAGCGGCTGATATGGGGCTTATACGTTTCTTTCTCAGAAAAGCTCAGAAAAAAGGTGGGAAAGCGAAGGATTTGTTCTTCTATTTCAGTCCGAAGCAAACAGCAAAGCTAATAAGCTTCAGCGTTAAGAGTGCATTACTGAAAATTTTACTTCTTTGTATCTGCTTTATGCCTTTTTGTCTTGGTTTGTTTTTACTCCTTAGCCTTGTTAAAAATTCCGCATCTCTCAGCGTTTCGGTTGTTATGCTTATATCAACTTTTTGTTTTTTGCTGAACGGCATAGTTTTTTATTCACTCGCAGATTCCTCGCTTTTTCTTCTGAAGTACTACTTTGTAAATGGTGAATACCTTAATTTCCGTCATCTCGTTTCTTCGTCACAGACACAGATGAAAAAGCACAGACGCACCCTTTTAAAGCTGAAGCTGAGCTTTATGGGGTGGTTTTTCTCCTGTATTTTCATTTTGCCCATAGGGTACGTTTTTTCGTACTTTTCTCAGAGTAAAGCAGTGGCAGCAGCACATTTTATGACTGATTAGACTTTACAAAAGTTGTGATATTTGGTATCATATAAAAAGAATAATTATAAAGGATGAAACACAAAATGGAAAACACAGTATTTGTGCCAATTCTTCCATGGCTTATCGGTGGCTCAAGAATCGGCGGAAGTTATAATATTTACTGCTCTTCAATAGGCACAGACCCAAAAGAGGGATGTATCGGTAAAAAGATTTTCAACTACAGAGTGTGGATTGAAAAGGTTGAGGAGGAAGAGTATCTGAAGGCCTGCTGCTATGAAGGCACAAACAGCTTTGATAATCAGAATATTGATGAACTTCATATACAAACCTTTCCTCTCACTGAAGAGGGCAGAGAACAGGTGACCGATTATATAACAAAAGAAAGAGACAGCTTTTTTAACGAATGACAGGGCAGTTCTGCTCTGCTTTTCTTTTTGGGAACGGCAATTCAAACAAAAAAGTTTTTTTGAGAATACAAGAGAAAAAACGAGAAAAAATGAGATATTAAAAGCATTTCAAATATTACCCGAAAGTCAACGCATATTTTTGACGAAAAATGCAAAAAAACTGTTGACATTTAAGAGATTTTGTTCTATATTGTGTTTTATAAACATAAGATGGCTATTTATGCCGTTTTTGTTAATACTGAAATCGATCGTTTCTGGGATGCCTCGGGTATTCCCGGTAGGGAAAGGGGTTTATAAATGGAAGATAATGTAATCATTAAGCTTCAGAACATCTCGAAAAAATTCGATGATGAGGTTATTCTTGACGATATAAATCTGCTCATCAAGGATAAAGAGTTCATGACTTTTCTCGGGCCGTCAGGCTGCGGAAAAACCACAACTCTAAGAATAATTGCCGGTTTTCTTGAAGCAGATGCAGGCCGTGTAATTTTTGAGGGTAAGGATATAAATAATTTGCCTCCCCATAAAAGGCAGGTCAACACTATCTTTCAGCGATACGCTCTGTTTCCGCATCTTAATGTATATGAAAATATTGCCTTCGGTCTTCGCATAAAGAAAATGAAGGAAAAGGAAATCAGCAAAAAGGTTAAGGAAATGCTTGAGCTTGTTAACCTTTCAGGCTTCCAGAAGAGAGACATTTCCTCTCTTTCAGGCGGTCAGCAGCAGAGAGTTGCAATTGCACGTGCTCTTGCCGTTGAGCCCAGAGTACTTCTTCTTGACGAGCCCTTAGGCGCTCTCGACTTAAAGCTCAGAAAAGATATGCAGGTTGAACTCAAGAACATTCAGAAGCGTCTTGGCATTACCTTCATTTACGTAACCCACGACCAGCAGGAGGCTCTTTCAATGAGCGATACCGTTGTTGTTATGAACGGCGGTAAGATTCAGCAGATAGGCACTCCCATAGACATCTATAACGAGCCGAAAAACGCCTTTGTGGCAGACTTTATCGGTGAAAGTAATATTCTTGACGGTGTTATGCTTGACGACTTTAAAGCTAAGTTTTCGGGGGCTGTATTCCAGTGTCTTGACAAGGGCTTTGCAGTAAACGAAAGCGTTGACATCGTTGTACGCCCTGAGGACGTTGACGTTGTGCCTATTGAAGAAGGTACAATCAGCGGTGTGATTACTTCAAACACCTTCAAGGGTGTCCACTTTGAAATGATTGTTGATATCGACAACTTCAAGTGGATGATTCAGACAACCGACTACTATCCCGTAGGAACAAGAATCGGTATTCAGATTGAACCCGATGCAATCCACGTTATGAAAAAGAGTGAATACTCAGGCCTTTACGGTGACTACAGCTCATTCAGCGATGAAATCGAGCACCTTTCAGATGTTACGGTAGAGGAGGAATGATAATGAAAAAATCCTCACTCTCAAAGAAACTGACATCTGCACCGTATCTGGTATGGGCGGCAATTTTCATCGTTGTGCCTCTCATTTTTGTGGCTTATTATTCCCTTACCGATGCAAACGGCAGTTTTTCTCTTGAGTATATTGCAGACATCGGCAAGTACAAGGATATAATGCTCAACTCAATCTGGCTGGGCTTTATTGCTACGGTTATAAGTCTTATTATGGCTTATCCGCTTGCCTATATTATGGCAAGAAGCAAGGCAAATGTGCAAAGAACAATGATGATGCTTGTAATGCTTCCCATGTGGATGAATCTTCTTATAAGAACCTACTCTATGATGATTCTTATGCAGGATACGGGTATAATCAACTCGGTGCTTGAAGCTATCGGACTTTCTCCGGTGCATATGATAAACACTCAGGGTGCAGTTGTTCTCGGTATGGTGTATAACTATATTCCCTATATGATTCTGCCTCTTTATTCAATTATGGCTAAGCTTGACTACAGCCTTGTTGAGGCGGCTCAGGACCTTGGTGCAAACAAGCTTACCGTTATTAAAAATGTTGTTATACCTCATTCACTTCCCGGTATTGCATCAGGCTTTACCATGGTTTTTGTTCCGTCAGTATCAACTTTCTATATTTCAAAAAAGCTTGGCGGAAATACTTTTTCACTTATCGGTGATATTATCGAAATGCAGTTCAAGAGCGCCAACAACTATAACCTGGGTGCAGCCCTTTCGATGGTGCTTATGGTGCTTATTATTATCTGCATGATGGTTATGAATCAATTTACCGGTGACGACGATGACGGAGGTGTACTGATATGAACAGAAAAATGGCACCTCTTTCAAAGTTCTATGTGTTTCTCATAATGCTGTTTCTGTACGCTCCGATTGTTGTAATGATATTCTTTTCATTCAACGCTTCATCAAGTACGGGCGTATTTACAGGCTTTTCCCTTCGTTGGTATAAGTCACTGCTTCACGATTCAGCAACTATCAATGCTCTTAAAAATACCCTCATACTTGCAGTTGCTTCCTCAGGTGTTGCAACGGTAATGGGTACTGCAGCAGCAGTCGGTATAAACAATTATAAAAACAAATACATCAAAAGCACGGTTATGAGCGTAACTAACCTTCCTATGATGAACCCTGAAATTGTTACGGGTATTTCTATGATGCTTCTTTTCATCGTATGCGGAAATATTGTGGGAAGAAAGGAAACTCTCGGATTTGAAACTATGCTTATTGCCCACGTGACATTCTGTCTGCCTTATGTAATCCTTTCGGTTTTGCCTAAGCTCAGACAGCTTGACAGACACCTTCCCGAAGCAGCTATGGACTTAGGCTGTACGCCGGTAAAAGCCTTTTTCAAGGTTGTTCTTCCCTCAATTTCAACAGGCATCGTGTCAGGTATGATGATGTCTTTTACACTGTCACTTGATGACTTTGTAATCAGCTATTTTACTCAGGGACCCTCATTTGAGACTCTTCCTATCAGAATTTTCTCAATGACCAAAAAGAGAGTAACCCCTGATATGTACGCCCTTTCAACACTTATATTTGTTGCGATTCTCCTTCTTCTTGTTCTTCTCAACGTTTCTCAGGTAAGAGGGGAGAAGAGACTTGCAAACAAGCTTGACAAGGGGGCGAAATAATGAAAAAATTAACCTTTCTTCTTTTTGCTCTCAGTCTGGTGATTTCCCTTTCGTTTTCTGCTTCGGCTTATGAAAACGAGGATTGGTACAAGGGCAGTGAAGGAACAACCATCAACGTTTTCAACTGGGGCGAATATATTTCCGACACCTACGAGGACGGACTTATAAACGTAAACGAGGAATTCGAAAAGCTGACAGGTATAAAGGTCAATTACGTTACCTATGAAAGTAACGAGGACTTGTACCCCAAAATCAAAAACGGCGGTGCAAGCTACGATATTATCATTCCCTCCGACTATATGATCGAGCGAATGATTAACGAGGAAATGCTCCTTAAAATCGATGTAAAGAGCATACCCAACTACAAGTACATTTCCGACGATTACAAGAATATGTACTTCGACCCCAACGATGAATATTCCGTACCTTACAACGTGGGAATGGTAGGACTTATCTACAACACAAAAATGGTGACGGAAAGGCCCACCAGCTGGACAGTTATGTGGGACGAGCAGTATAAGGGTAAAATCCTTATGATTGATAACCCACGTGATGCCTTTGCAATCCCTGAAAAAATTCTCGGCTACTCCCTTAACACAACCGACGAAAAAGAGCTTTCAGACGCATCACAGCTTCTTATTGAGCAAAAGCCACTTCTTCAGGGTTATGTTATGGACGAGGTTTTCAACAAGATGGAAAGCGGCGAGGCTGCGATGGTGCCTTACTATGTAGGCGACTTCATTCTTATGAATGACGTAAACCCCGACCTTGACTTCGTTTATCCTGAAGAAGGCGTGAACATTTTCGTTGACTCAATCTGCATACCAAAGTGCAGTCAGAACTACGATGCTGCAATCAAGTATATAAACTTTTTGCTCGACCCTGAAGTAGCGCTCAGCAACGCATTTTATATCGGTTATGCAACACCAAATAAAGGTGTTCTTGAAAATCCCGAATATGCAGAAATGAGAGAAAACGAGTACCTTTACCCATCAAAGGAAAATATGCCCGACGTGGAGTATTTCCATAATCTGCCTCAGGAGTCACTTCTCAGACTTTCCGAGCTGTGGAATGAAATCAGAATCCACGGAACAGACAACACCCACATTTATGTAGGCTTTGCCGTTGTTGGACTTGCAGTGGTGATTTTCTGGATAAGAAAAAGCTATATCCGCAAAAAGAGAGAGTATTGGTACAACTTCCCCGAATAAAGAACAGCACCCAAGGACGAAAATGTCTATGGGTGCTTCTTTGAATTTTTAAGACAGCTTTGCATTAAATATAAGCAGTCAGGTACTTAATTTTAGAATATTTTGCATTCTGCATTTTGCTTTTTGTCAAGAGTAGTATTTGTCAATATCGTGTGCGGCTCGTTCAAGCTCAATTTTTTCGTCATACAGCACACGTAAAAGTGCATTGAGGCGTTGCACCTCTTTCCAATTGTAGTTCTTTCTTGCCTCGTTCAGTTTTTTGCGGTAGCTGTCAATTACCCGCTGCTGAACGATGATACAGTCTTCATAAGTGTTACCCAAATCTCTGAGGGTATTTGTCATAGGCACGTCCTCCTCTTTCACTGACCGAACAGAATGTAATCGGAGCTGCATCGATAAAAGGTGCAAAGCTTTTTTAGCTCGGTCATTGTCATTCTGTTTCCGTGTTTTTCAATTTCCGAAAGTCTTGCGATGTTAATTCCGGTTAATGTCTCCACATCGCCCACACTGAGACACTGATTGTTCCTGAGCTTTCTGATTCTGTCGGAAACCTCGTGGGATTTCACCGTTGAACTGTACGCATCGTTATTTTTGATGATAAGTTTTGCTTTCTGTGTGTAGGATTTACCGTAGCGGTATTCTATGGCGTATTTCAGCTTGTCGTAGATTGTGTTGTTGATTTTTTCAAGGTGTCTGTTTACTGTTGAACGGTCAACACCAAGCTTTTCTGCAATTTCCGTTACGGTGTAATTCTGATACCAACGCATTTTTACGATTACCTTATCGTAGTCGGAAAGCTCGTTTTCAATAACCTTTCTTACAAGCTCATTAAGCTCAGCTTTTCTTTGTCTTAATATGTAACTGTCCACACTTTCGCTGATGTTGCCCTGCCATCTTAAAAAGGATTCTTTTGCGTTTATGTAGTCTGCTGATGTAAAACTATTGCCCATTGTTTTTAACCTCCGTAATTATTTGCAAGCACAGACGAACATTTGTTCTAAATATAATTTTAGGGAGAAAATCCCGTTTGTCAATATAGTTTTGTTGAAAATTTTTCACAATCCCAAAAACAGGACTCAAGACACGGAGGATGTAAAATTTTTTGGTCAGTTTTGTACAGAAAGAGTACAGTTTAATTAAGGTTGATATTAAGTAGATGTTGTATAAAGTACATAATATCGGAATAAGTCTTGCTTTTTTTCTCTAAATGGTATACAATTAAAGCAATATTCCATAAAGGCAGAAGAGGCCTTTGGTAAAATTTTTTAGAAAAGGATGAAATCCAGTATGGCAAACCAGGAAAAATCTGCTGCTGAGCTTTACCGTGAGGAACGTAAAGCACGTATTGCTAAGGCAGCAAAAAAGAATCAGAAAAAATCACATAAGGTAGTTCTTTCAAAGAAGGCTAAAGCAGCAATTGCTGTTTGCGTTGTTATTGCAATCGGTCTCGGAATCGGCGGCTTTGCAATCGGCAACTCAGGCATTCTCGAAAGAGGTAAGGTTGCTTTCACAGTGGGCGACACAGAGGTTACAATGGCTGAATACGGCTACTATTACAATTCAATGTTCTCACGGTACTTCGAATACTCCCGCCAGTATGAATCATACGGCGCAGGTATGGGTGCAATGTACACCGGCTACGACTGCACTGTTGCTCCCGACGTACAGAAGTATCCTCAGGAGCTTGAAGGTTATGAAAATCCCACTTGGTGCGACTTCTTCGATTACAGCGCAAAGCAGCAGATCAAGTATGCAAAGGGCTGCGTTGCTTACGCTGCTGAAAATGATATCAAGCTTACAGAAGAAGATTACGCTGAAATCGACACAATGATTGAAGAAACAGAAGCTACTGCAAAAAGCGGTCAGACTCCCTACAGCCTTGCAGCTTATCTCCGTACATTCTACGGTAAGGCTATGACTGTTGGTATGCTTCGTAAGGTTCTCGAAGAGCAGACAATCATTCAGAAGGTTCAGGAAGCTAAGATGGACGAATACAAGGCAACTTATACCGATGAAAAGATTGATGAAATCTACAACAAGGATCTCACTGCATACGGTGTTGTATCACTCAGAAACTATGTAATCAACGCTGAAAAGGTTACAAACGAAGAGGATGAAACCTCAGCAGTTACAAAGGAAACAATGGCTGCAGCTAAGGCTAAGGCTACAGCATTTGCTCAGAAGGTTTCAGACGATGCTTCATTCAAGAATGCAGCTTACGAATCAGAAAAGGCTGCAGGCAACAAAGATGCAGAAAATATGAAGACCGACGAAACTCTTACTCTTCTCGCAGATCAGGCTTATACATCACTCAGCTCAACAGATGCTGACTTCCTTAAGTGGGCATTTGATAAGGATACAAAGGTAGGCGAAACCTTCATCGTTGAAAGTGAAGATACAGGCTACACAGTATATATGATGAGTGAGCCCGTTCACCACGCTCCCGATTACACAGAAACATATGACGTAAGACACATTCTCGTAAAGTTCCCCGAAGAGGAAGAAGCTTCAGAAGATGCAGCTGAAGGCGAAGAAGCTAAGGAAGAAGAAAAGAAGGACGAAGTTAAGGTTGAAATGCTTGACACTTCAGCTTACGATGTAACAGTTGACATTGATGTTGACCTTGAAAGCACAGGCGACAAGGAAACATACAAGAAGGCTCAGGATATTCTTAAAGAATACCTCGACGGTGAAAAGACAGAAGAAGCTTTTGCAGAGCTTGCTAAGAAGTATTCAGAAGACAATGCTGAAGACGGCGGCCTTTACACTGACGTTCCTCAGGGCAAGATGGTTGCAGAATTTGAAGGCTGGTCACACGCTGCAGGCAGAAAAGTGGGCGACGTTGGTATCGTTGAAAGCACATACGGTTACCACATTATGTACCATGTAGGCTCTGTTGTATTAACATGGTCAGATGTAATCAAGAACGACCTTGCTGCAGAAGAATACAACGAATTTGCTGATGAGGTTTCAACAGCAGACAGCGTTAAGATTGAAAACGAAAACGCAGATGCACTTCTTTCAGTTAAGGAAGCTGTTGTAAAGCTTGCAAAGCAGCAGGCAAGAAACATTCAGAGCTCAGCTAACGCAACATACTAAGATAAATTTAAAAGGGGCTTGTTTAGGCCCCTTTAATTTTTCATTATTTAATTATTGCGTAGAAGTTGCTCTCCCAGGCAGGCACATAAGGATGATGTCTGTAGTAAATTTTATATTCAGACGAAAGCTCGTTGATTTTAAGCGGCAGGGTAAACATATCCTCATCACGGTGGTATGCACAGACATAAAGCTTCGGTAGATTCTCCCTGATTGTTCTTTCAGCGCCCTCAAGTGCTTTCAGCTCAGCACCCTCAATGTCCATCTTTATGAATGTGACTTTATCCGTAACAGTACCGTCAACGCTTCTGAACTCTACGGGAATACCGTCTTTTTCGGTTCTTGAGCCTCTTGCGGCCTTTTTCTGAAAGTAAAGAGTTTCTTCCTTGCTCCACGCACCAACGTTGAAACGGTCAATACGGGAAAGATTCTCAGTCTTTTTCATAAGCTTTTTATAGTTTTTTGCGTCAGGCTCAAAAGCGATTATTTTTTCGTATTCGCCGTCTGTAACCGCAAGGAATTCTCTTATTGTGTCTCCGTCATAAGCACCAAGGTCAAGAATGACTTCATTTTTGCCAAGAAGCAGAATGTCCTCATAAAGCTTTTCTTTTTCGTATTCACAATTGAAAAGGTAGCTGACTTTACCGCTTAATTTATAACGGAGAACGTCGAGAAAAGCTTTTTTGGATTCCTCATCAGCAAGAAGATTGTACGCTTTTCTGAATTTATTTTCGTGTTCTTTTAAAAACTCCTCAGTAAAGTATTCTCTGCCTATAATGGAAACGCAGGGGGAGTAGAACTCGTGTTTTTCGCTCAGAACTCTGATTTTGTCAAGAGTTGGTCTGTCGTGAACGGCAAAGGTCATGAGAATAATGAAATCGTCATATTTTTCTTCAACTTCACTAAGCTTAAGTACTTTTTTGCCATGGAAAAAATGACCTCTGACAAATTCGTCACTTGCAAAAATGTCACTGTATGTGATTCCTTTTTCCTCCAGGATATTTATTATCATATCTGCGCCGTCGCCCATACCGTAAAGAATAATGGGCTTTCCGGTCTTTGAAAGATAGTCCCATAACGGAGTTTCGTTTAAAAGTTCAAGCATTTTACTGCACCTTTCTTTTGTAATTCCGTGATATAATACCACATATTGATAAAAATAACAAGTGAGCCACAAAAAAGTGTGGATAAGAGAAAGCTTATTTTATGGGGAATTTTCTGAAAGCACTGTACAAAATGAAAATTCTGTGATATAATGAACCCAACAAAGGAGGTTTTAAAAATGAAAAATCTTAAAAGAATCCTCGCAGTTGCACTTACAGCAATTCTTGTAATGACAGTATTTACAGCTTGTGTTAAGACTCCTGAAAAACAGATTCTCGGCTCATGGAGAGACTCAACACAGACAATGGGCTATGAATTCAAGGAAAACAACGCAGTTACAATCACTTTCCTTGACATTACAGTTCCTATTGTAAATCTTCCTTATAAGGGTACAGTTGAAGGTACATACCAGATTACCAAAAGAGACGACGGTAACTACTATGTAACAATCACTTACACAGTATTTGCAACAAGCATCACAAGAGATTATATGTTCACAGTTGACGGAAATGCTCTTACACTTACCGATGTTTCAGACGGAAGCGCAACAGTTTATATGGCTTACGAAGAAGTTCAGGAAACAGTAGCTTCAACAGCAGCACAGTAAAAACTTAAAGGGGATATCAGCTGATATCCCTTTTTTACATCAGAATAAGGAGTTTAACTATGACTAAAAGTACAAAAATAATTCTCATAACTTTGTGCAGTCTTATTGCGGCGTGTTGTGTTGCAGTGGGTGTCGGAACAGTTATGAAAGATAAAGATGACACTACAACTCTTCCTACAGTATCTCAGAGTGAAAATATTCAGTCCACAGTTCCTACTACAGAAAAAGCACCGGACCTTTCAGAGCTTATTATAGGTAAATGGCGGGACAGTGCCGATATGAGCGGTTTCGAGTTTTTCTCCGACGGAACAGTTGAAATCACTTACGTAAATCTCACCGTACCTGTTATCAACCTGCCTGTAAACGGTACCACCAAAGGTACTTACAAGCTTGAGGGTGACAGACTTACAACCAAGTTTTCAATTTACTCCGCAACAATTGAGGACAGCTACAAAATTTCGGTAGATAAAAACGAGCTTTCAATGACAGACCTTGAGGAGCTTGAAAAAGCAACATATATGCGTGTTTCTGAAAGTGAAACAACCACCAAGAAAACCACAACCCACCCGTCAACCGAGAAAGACGGAAACAGCGTTCTTTACGATGATGAGCTTATCGGCTCCTGGGAAGCTGTTGACGGAACAAAGTACAGCTTTGATTATGACGGTAGTGCAGAAATAACCAAAGACGGCGAAAGCTTCAACGGAATCTATCTTACCGACAGCGGAAAAATTACTCTTCAGTATGCAGCAAACGGAAAGAAGATTACAGAAAAGTACAGCTACACCGTATCAAAGAATTCTCTTTCTTTCGTTAAAGACGGTGAGGAGATTCTCTTTGTAAGAGAAGGTACCGGAAATGTATCGGCAAGTGACGATGAGCTTTTAGGCGTTTGGCGTGACGGAGCAAATATGAGCGGTTTTGAGTTCAAGCCTGACGGAATCTGCGACATCACCTATGTGAACTTTACTGTTCCCGTTGTGAATATCCCCATTAACGGTACTTTTACAGGCTCATACAGCGTAAAGGGTAATAAGCTTACAGTAACGGCAAGTATCTACGGCTCGAGCACAAGAGACGTATATAAATTCTCGATTTCAGGTAATACGCTTACTCTTGAGAATACAGAAAACGGTGAAGTGTTCACCCTTACAAAGCAGTAAAGGAGACTTAAAATTGACCCAGCAGGAAAAAGTTTATGCAGCTTTAGATGAGCTTAAAATTGATTACAAGGTTATTCACCACGAGGCAGTGCATACAATTGAGGACATGGATGCTTTAGGTGTATTTACCGACGGTGAGGTGTGTAAGAATCTCTTTCTCAGAAACGCAAACGGCAAAACCCACTACGTTGTTTCAATGATGAAGGATAAACACCCTGACATTCAGCAGGATATAAGAACGCAGCTTGGCTGTTCAAGACTCAGCTTCGGCTCTGACGAAAGACTTATGAAGCATATGGGCCTTACACCGGGTGCAGTTTCACCCTTCGGAATTCTTAACGATCCCGACGCTGAGGTGAACGTAGTTCTTGACAGCGACCTTAAAACTTATGACGGACTTATCGGTTTTCATCCCAACGACAACACTGCCTTTCTGTGGCTTAAGTTCGATGACCTTATAAAGTTCATCAAGTCAAGAGGAAATGATATTTATTATATTAACATTTAAAGAGGAACTGTCGTATTAAGCGCAGACCCCAAAAAACAAAAAAGCAGATGTTTTCAGTGAGTACTGTACCGGAAATATCTGCTTTAATTCCGTTAAATGAAACCATAATGCCTTCCGCATCTTAATGAAACGGCCCCATTATGCTTTTTCTTGGACTCTTTTTTATCAAATACTTGCTAATTAAGAAAAAGAGTATAATAGAAATTAAGAAAGAATGGTTAAGAGCCATTTGACGGAAAGGATTGGAAATTTATGAAGAGAAAATTCAGACCCCTTTTAGCACTTTTCCTTGCAGTGATGATGCTTATTTCAGCTTCACCGCTTACATCTTTTGCTGTTCAGGAAAGCGACCTTAGCTCCCTTAAAATCGAAGCCACCTTTGATTATTATGACCCCGACAATCTGCCTTACTACGAAAAGTTCAATCTTTTTGGTGTTGGCGCAACCGAATATGACGGCTGTTTCGGCAATCAGCTTTCAGGTGAATCAAAAAGATTCTACGATGAAATAGTAAAAAACTATGTTGTCGATAAAAAGTCAGGCACATATAACTTTGTTCCCACAAGAGATTTATACTGTGTGCTTCAATACAGCAAAAAAGCCGGAGATTATATCAGTCAGGACGATCTCAGCATTCTTCGTACTGCATCACGCGCTATGATTTTTGATGCTGTCAGCATATTCCTGATGGATCATCCTGAGGTTTTCTGGTTCAGAAAATCTGGTTTTACCACCAGTTACGATATTGAAATTGCAGACGAAGAAAAGTGGAACGACAGAAATGTTGACGTTGTTGATGTAAATGTATATATCGAAAAAATTGAGTTCAATCCCTATGAAATCTATGAGAATTCTTATGATGATACAGATGAGTTCTATGATGCAGTAGATGCGGTTGAAGAATCAATTCAGTCTCATTTTGATACTGTCGGTGTCAATATGACAAGAAAGGATAAGCTGAAGTACATTCACGATTATATCTGCAACAATTCAGACTATGATTATGATTCCTTAGATGACCCATCTGACCTTGCTGCACATTCTGCTATGCCTTTCTTTATCGGAGACAAGCTTCACGTATGTGAGGGCTACGCAAAGGTGCTGAAGATACTCTGCGACAGATTCGATATACCCTGCGTATGCGTTACAGGCTGCACAAAAGACCACGAATACCCCGATGACCGTACAAAGGACGGGGGACATATGTGGAACTATGTGCAGATGGAAGACGGAAAATGGTATCTTATTGACACAACATGGGACGATACTGACTCAGGAGTCAGATATACCTACTTCCTTGCAAACTGGAATACAAAGGGATACTGGTTTGACACAATAAGAGAAGAGAGATACGAGAAATACAGTTTTATGAGATACGACAATGATGGTGAAACTGTAAACACTATGGATTTTGTTTATCCTGATCTCAGTGAAGAAGAATATGTTGAGCATAAGCACTCATGGACAAGTTCTGTGATAGAAGCAACCTGTACTTCGGAGGGATATACAGCTTATTCCTGCAGCTGCGGCGATTCCTACACAGCAGATTATAAAGATAAGCTGCCTCATACAGAAAAAACTATCCCAGCAACAGATTCCACCTGCACACAGGCAGGCTACACAGAAGGAAAGCAGTGCACAGTATGCTCAGCTTATACCGTAAAGCCCACAGCAAAGCCCCTTCTTTCCCACAAATATGCTAAGTCAGCAGCAGTTGAAGCTGACTGCACAAAAGACGGTTATACTACATACACCTGCACAGACTGTTCAGCAAGCTACAATGATGACTACGTAAATGCTACGGGCCACAGCTACGAAAACGGAGTATGCACAAAGTGCGGCGACAACAAAGCAGAAAGATGCTCACATATGTGCCATAAAAACACCTTTATCTGGAAGCTTCTCAAATTCTTCTTCAAGCTGTTCAGAATTCAGCCCGTCTGCGACTGCGGTGTAAAACACTATTAAAACACCAATCACCCCGGATTTTCCGGGGTGATTTTTTTAGCTGAAAGGGGAGTTCCTATAAAAAACAAGCTCATCGGGATTGACCGATGGGCTTATTATGTAGTTTTATTCTTCGTTGAACATATCTTTACCGAGACCGCAGATGGGGCAAACCCAATCTTCTGCAACGTCTTCCCATGCTGTGCCGGGAGCGATTCCGTTATCAGGATCACCAAGCTCGGGATCGTAAACATATCCGCAAGGACAAGCGTATTTAGCCATTTTTTTCACCTCGATTTTATTTTTAGGGGATTTATTTGCTCATAATTTCCGAAATTGCATCGAGAATCTTGTTGTGGCAACCGCCGCAACCGGTTGAGCAGTGAGTAATTCTCTGAACTTCTTCAAAGGTCTTTTCAACGTCAGCAAAATGCTCGCTCTTGCTCAGCGCATCCTGAACGTCAAAGTATGTTACTTGTTTGCAGTTACAAATTGTGTAGTTAACCATAATTACACCCTACCTTTTCAGATTTCGGCCTTCCAAAGTCCGTGGAGATTGCAATAAGCATATACTGCGACGGGCTTTTCGTCTATAAGAGCAAACTGTACTCTGGGTTCTGAGCCGACTGCAAGTTCTTTTCTGTGGCCACCCTTGTCAGTCTGAAGATAAACCCAGAGAATGCTGTGTTCTTCAGCCATAGGATGGGCAACTGAGCCGATTTCTACTGTTACTGTATTACTGTTAACCGTGGGAACGGGGATATGCTTTTCTTTGCTTGCTTCAACTGTGCCGGCTTCAATTTTTGTCATTTTCTGACCACAGCACATCATCGGAACACCCGCATCGTTGATAACGCCGATTAAATTACCACAGTGTTCGCAGATAAAAAATTTTGTCTCTTTCATTTCACAACCTCCAATAAGTATTGTTGCCGGAATGCAACTGAATTATTTTATGTAAGGGCAGGGAATAAACCAAGCCCTGTATTTTTTAGCCAAAATATCTGTTAAGAAGACCTTCGAATGCCTTTCCGTGTCTTGCTTCGTCACGAGCCATTTCATGTACAGTGTCGTGGATTGCGTCAAGACCGAGTTCCTTAGCCATCTTTGCAAGGTCGAACTTGCCCTGAGTAGCGCCGTTTTCAGCTGCAACTCTCATTTAAAGGTTCTTCTTTGTACTGTCTGTTACAACTTCTCCGAGAAGTTCAGCAAACTTTGCAGCGTGTTCAGCTTCTTCGTAAGCTGCCTTTTCCCAGTAGAGCCCGATTTCGGGATAACCCTCTCTGTGAGCTACGCGAGCCATAGCAAGGTACATACCAACTTCTGAGCATTCGCCGTTGAAGTTGTCACGAAGTCCCATGATGATTTCTTCGGGTACACCGTCAGCCTTGCCAACACCGAGAACGTGTTCAGCAGCCCATGTCATTGTTGCGCCGTCTTCGCGCATTTTCATCTTAGCCTTGCAGATGGGGCAGTTTTCAATAGCTTCGTCACTTTCGTAACCGCATACGGGGCAATAGTACTTTTTCATGTTTTTTCCTCCAAGATTTTAAATTTTTTTTAGATTTGGTTTTGCTTACAGTCTTTACAAAGACCGAAGAAGAGCAGTGCGTGAGTTCTGATTTCACCATCAAATTTGCTGTCGGGCAGGTCATTGAGATTGAAACCGCTTCGGATATTAAGGTCGCTTATTTTTTTGCAACTGTCACACATAAGGTGATAGTGGCTTTGAGTATGACCGTCATATCTGTCACTGTCGTCGGTTGTGATTCTGAGTATCAGCCCTTCGCTTTCTAAAAGCTTGAGATTTCTGTAAACTGTAGCAAGGCTGATATTCGGCAAATCTTTTTTTACTGAGAAGTAAACTTCGTCAGCTGTCGGATGATCGTATCTTGACAGTAAATCAGCATAAACGGCTTCGCGTTGTTTGCTGTTTCTCTGGGTTGACACATTCTTCACTTCCTTTCTTGCTTCTGCTTTGAAAGAGCAGTAATTTTTTTTGCTTCACTTTTTTTGTTCTTAATGATAATGATTATTATTATCACTGTGGCTACATATTAACATACATTAACCACTTTGTCAATAGGTTTTTTAAAATTTTTTTGAAAAAATTCTGAAAGAAGCCGATAAGACGAAATTATTACTTGATTTAAAGAAGAAAGAATGGTAGAGTATAAATATAGTATATGAAAAGGAGAAATATGAAAATGAAAAAACACTGTGCAAAAATAGTTTTACTTTTGGCATCTTTCGTACTGTTTTTCAGCTTTATGCTCACATCATCTGCCGCTGCAGACACAAGAGCGTGTGTAGGTGAGAGCGTTGAAGTTGTTTCCTTCAGTGAACTGAAATCAGCCTTGGAAAACTTTACCTCAGGAGCAAATGTTATTCTGAAAGGAAATATTTCCGTTACCGATAACAGCAGCGACTGTTCAATCAATATCACAAATTACGGTACGGTAACGCTTGATCTTAATGGCTATAATCTGACGGTTAATTCAAAAGCAACAAAATACCTTTTCAACATAACAGGTCAGACAAATCTGTATTTCATAAACAGTAAGAGTGACAGGGGAGTGGTGTGCTTCAATACAACAAAGCCTGAAGCAGCACTTCTGAGGGTATATCATACATATGCAGAAATTCACAATATAAATGCAGATTTTACCATGGGCAACACCTACGGTATAACAACGGATTCTTCAGATACGGCAATTTTCCTCGTTGACCGTGCAACAGAAGTGAATGTTTACAGCGGTATTCTCCACAACGAAATGACCAACGGTAACGGTATTTGTATAAGCGCAACTGACCGTAACAAGCAAAAGCTCAGCTTCAGAATCGGCGGTTATACCGAAATAGAAACCAACAAGTACGCAGTGAGATTTGACCCGTCATACGTTAAGTACGTAAAATTCGGTTCGGTTCGTCTTGAAAGTCTTAACAGTAACAAGAGCCTTTATGAGAGAATCCACGTGCCTTCAACAAGCGCAGTAACACTCAGCGATTTGTGGTACACCTCTGAGGCAGGCTCAACTTCTGCAATCTATATCGGGGGAACAGTAGTTCTCAATCAGAATCAGAAGCTGACGGGTATAAAAAAAGCTGATATTTCAGTTGACAAAATCTGCGATACTCTCAGCAATACATCCGACCGTATCCTCCTTCAGTGTGCAGGAGGTCACGTGAGAATCTGCGGTACATGCTACATGGCGTATAACGGACTTGATTCCCACACCAACGAGAAACAAATCGGTCAATCAGCAACCTGCACGCTTGACGGTAAAACAACAGGTGAAAGATGCAAGGTCTGCAAGTATACGACCTCAAAAACAATTCCCAAAACGGGACACAGCATAAGCTATGTGCCTGCAAAAGCAGCGTCCTGCGGTGTTGACGGAATGAAGGCTCACTATTACTGCAGCAGCTGTAAAAGCTACTTTTCCGATTCAACGGGCAAAACCTCAGTAAGCAAAAGCTCACTTATCATAGCCAACAACCACGTAATTGAGCATCAGAGCGCTGTACCTGCCACTTGCACTTCATCAGGACTTACAGCGGGAATCAGATGCAAAACCTGCGGTAAGGTTACACTCAAGCAGGAGGTTGTCCCTGCAAAGGGCCACGATTATCCCGACAGCTGGTATGTAAAATCCTTCCCAAACTGTCAGAA
>JBGVGM010000109.1:0-19163 GCA_045121655.1 Acutalibacteraceae bacterium
CTTCCACATCGGGAGCAGGAATGTTAAGCATTGACTGAACGGTTATATCACTGTCGCCTCCGATGAAAAATGAGCCGACCTTTACTTTTTTAGTTTCACGTCTGTTAATCATATTTTATCACCTTAATAAAATCCACGGCCTGAAATAAGCTTCCATATATCTCCTGCTGAAATAAGAATCATAAAGCCGAACAGCACCACAAGACCTGCTGCGTGGATATAGGACTCGTATTTCTGAGGAATCTTCTTTCTGAAAATAAGCTCTGGAATCATAAAGAACAGATGTCCGCCGTCAAGAGCAGGTACGGGAAGAAGATTGAAAAGACCGATATTTATTGCAATCATTGCCATAAGCATAAACATCTGTGTCCAGTCGGCTGTTTGAACGCTTTCGCCTGCAACGTCTGCGATTACTGAAACAGTACCTACGGGACCTGCAAGGTCGTTAAAGCCGTACTGACCTCTGAGCAGGTCAAAAAGGCTGAGGTATACCATTCTGCCAAGGGAGAAGGAGTAACCGAAAGCAGTGGAAAGCACGTTGAAAACCGTTTTCTCCTCACCTAAAATCACAAAGTCAAACACGGTAACGGTGTTCATCTTTACGTTTTCGATTGTGAGAGTTTCATTTTCTCTTTCGATTTCAAAATCATAAGTAAAGTCCTCATCAGCACCGATTGCCGCCATAAGTGCTTCACTGTCTTTGATTTTTTCTCCGTTGACACCGATAATTCTGTCGCCGTCTTTAAGTCCTGCATCCTTGAGTTTTCCGCTTACTGAGGAAATTGTACAGTCGGGATTATACGAGAAGTTTCCCCCTGTTCTTTTTGCAAAGGGCACCTCACTGAGCTGAAGCTTTTCACCTTCACGCTCAACAACGAAATTATACTTTCCGCTTGTGTTTCTCTGCATAAGAAAGCTTATATCGTAATCGGACCAGACACGTTTGCCGTCAATTCTAAGAATTTTGTCTCCCTCTTTGAGTCCGCCGTCGGTGTTACTTGTTGCGCCCTCGTAGAACTGAAGAATCTGATTGGTGCCTACAAGTGCAGGACTTTCCTCTGTTGATGGGTTCCAGGGTGCTGCCACAAGGATTATGCAGGCAATAACGCCCATAATCAGGTTAAAGGTTGCACCTGCGGCAATAATTATCATTCTTTTCCATACTGCCTGATTGCAGAAGGCACGGTTATCTGAGCTTTCCTCTTCTTCACCCTCCATTGAAACAAAGCCGCCTATGGGAAAAAGACGAAGGGCATACTTGGTCTCCTTGCCCTGCTTTTTGAGAAGTGTAGGACCCATACCAAGCGCGAATTCGTTTACCTTTACTCCGAAAAGCTTAGCGAAAATAAAGTGACCGAATTCGTGGACAAAGATAATAAGTCCGAAAAAGAGAATTGCAATTAAAATGGGAACAGCCTTTGAAACTATTCCCGAAAAGCTGAGAAGAAAATTAAGGTTCATATATCTGTACCTTTCTTAGATGTATTGTTTAACTCTTTCTCTTGCCCATTTATCTGCTTCGAGGACATCTGAAAGAGTATACTGTTTTTCTTTAAACTCTGCATCTGCAGTTGCCTTTTCAACGAGGTCGGCAATCTTAAGGAAGCTTATCTTTCCGTCACGGAAAAGCTGATTTGCCATTTCATTTGCACCGTTAGCAACGCAAGGATAAAGGCTACCCCTGGTTATTGCATCACGGCAGATATTTATGCATCTGAAGGTGTCATAGTCTGGTTTATAGAAGGTGAGGTTTGAATATTCCCAAAGATTAAGCTTTTTTACGGGAGATTCAAAGCGGTCGGGATAAGTGAGAGCATACTGAATAGGTATTCTCATATCGGGTACACCCAGCTGAGCAATTACCGAGTTATCCTCGTACTCTATAAGAGAATGTACTATACTTTCACGGTGAACTACTATATCAATTTTTGACGGGTCTACGTCAAAGAGCCACACTGCTTCAATAAGCTCAAGACCCTTGTTCATCATTGTTGCACTGTCAACGGTAATTTTTGCACCCATACTCCAGTTGGGATGGTTAAGCGCTTCTTTGAGAGTTACGTTTTTAAGTTCGTCTCTTGTTTTACCGAAGAAAGGGCCCCCTGAAGCCGTTAATATAATTGACTTAAGCTCCTTCTTTTTATTCATGCCCTGAAGGCACTGAAAGATTGCACTGTGCTCACTGTCAACGGGAAGAATGGCTACACCCTTTTCTCTTGCTTTTTTCATAACAAGCTCGCCGCCTGCAACAAGTGTTTCCTTATTTGCAAGAGCAATTGTTTTTCCTTCTTCAACGGCTTTTAAAGTCGGCTCAAGACCTGCAATACCTACAACGGAGTTGAGAACGGTGTCAGCCTCCTTTGCTGCAGCACATTCGCATACACCCTCTTTTCCGATAAAGACCTTTGTTGAGGTATCCTTAACGAGAGTCTGAAGCTCCTTTGCAGCCTTTTCGTCAGCCATGGCAGCATAAAGCGGCTTATATTTTCTTATCTGTTCTTCAATTGTTTTTACATTGGTGTTACCGGTAAGAGCAATTACCTCGTAGCCTCTTTTATCAACAACGTCAAGAGCCTGAGTACCGATTGAACCGGTTGAACCAAGAATTGAAAGCTTCTGCGCCATAAACTGACCTCCTTTTAGTAAACTTATGAATTAAAGGGAAAGTAAATACATTATTCCGTAAAGTGTGGGGAATACGAATACGCAGCTGTCAAATCTGTCCATTATTCCGCCGTGGCCGGGAATAAGCTTGCTGAAGTCCTTGATGTCGTGGTTTCTTTTAAGCACTGAGGCAGCAAGGTCACCTACCATACTTACGCACGAGCCGAAAATCGCAAGAGGAATAACGTAAAGGTATTTCATATTGTCTGTGCCGTAAATGGGGTAATTCCAGAAATACATTCCGATAAGATGGAAGATAAACAGAAGAAGCGGAGCAAAAAGTCCCGAAATAACAAGTCCGCCAACAGCACCCTCAATTGACTTTTTGGGGCTTATTACGGGGCACATTTTATGCTTACCCAGCTTACTGCCTACAATATAAGCGAATGTATCTGTAAGCCATGAGCAAACAAAGCACATACCAACCATAAATACACCCTCATAGTGCTTATAAGCAGGGTTAAAATCATTTATATCGTTGAGTCTGATGATGCAAGAGAAAGCATTGGGAAGGAATATTGACGAAAAAACAGCCATAACTGCATCCATATATTTTATGTTTTTGTTATCGAAAACGCTTATGGCAAGCATAAGCATTGTGTAAAAACCATAAAGCACCGATGCTGCGGGAACTGCTATTTTATAGCTCACTGCAAAAACAGTAAAGGCACTTACTGCGCCGGCAATTGAAATAAGCAGCTTGCTTTTTCCGCCTGCAACGTGGATAAGCTCGTAGGTTGCCATTGTTGATATAAGAGCCACAACGCAGGTGTAAATAATTCTTATGTTCGCCATAAAGGAAATCAGGAAAACAACAAGCATCGCAATAAGAACAAGACTCGAAATGAATCGGTCGTTTTTCCTTGTAAAAATAGTTCTCTCTTTTTTGTTTTTTGTACTCATAATGAGGTCCGTCCTTTTTTATACGCCACCGAAACGGCGGTTTCTTTTTGAATATTCTTCGATCGCTCTGTCCAAGTCTTCGGTTGTGTAGTCAGGCCATAGCACATCGTCAATATAGAGCTCAGAATATGCCGACTGCCACAGAAGAAAATTTGAAAGGCGGTATTCACCGCTGGGTCTGATAATAAGGTCAGGGTCAGGCTGGTCAGCAGTGTAAATTCCTGCAGTAATCATATCCTCATCAATTTCATCGGGACTGATTTCGCCGCTTTTTACCTTCTCGGCAATCTCTTTAACGGATTTTACAATTTCAGCTCTGCCACCGTAATTTACCGCAAGGTTTACGTAGGTTTTTGTCTTGTCGCTTGAACGGGACTCAACCTCATCCATCATTTTTACAATATCCTTGGGCATACCCTCTCTTGAGCCGATAAAGCTGATGTGAATTCCTGCCTCTTCGTTTTCAAGTACTCTTTCCTTCATTTCGTCAAGGTACCGTCTGAGAAGGTTCATTATTGCAGTAACCTCTGCTTTGGAGCGTTTCCAGTTTTCCGTTGAAAAAGCGTAAAAGGTTACGTATTTTATTCCGATGTCAGCACAGTATTTTGAAATGGTTCTGAAAACCTCAGCGCCTACCTTGTGCCCCTCGGTGCGTTTTAAGCCCCTTTGCTTTGCCCATCTGCCGTTGCCATCCATTATGATTGCAACATGCTGAGGGAGCAATATATCTTTTTTGTCCATAAATGTCCTCTTTAATGTTTCAGTTTTTGAATTTCTGCACCTAGATTTTACCTCTTGTTACTAAAAACAAACTAAGAGAAGTGTGCAAAAATGCAAAATCTGAAACAGATTTTATCTCTTTTAAAAAGCCTTAAATGGGGCTGCTCAACACAGCCCCATAACTCCAGTTTTATCAAACTGACATAATTTCCTTCTGCTTTTTGTCAGAGATTTCCTCGATTTCCTTAATGAAGTTATCGGTAATCTTCTGGATTTCCTTTTCGCCGTCCTTAAGGTCGTCTTCAGTAATTTCTGAATTCTTCTTCATACTCTTGAGCTTTTCAAGGCAGTCACGGCGGATTGAACGTGCTGCAACCTTTGAGTTTTCAGCAATCTTCTGGATATCCTTTACGAGTTCCTTTCTTCTGTCCTCTGTGAGAGGCGGGAAAGTAAGTCTGATCATTGAGCCGTCATTCTGGGGGTTGATACCGATATCTGAGGTCTGGATAGCCTTTTCAATTGCTTTGAGAACTGACTTATCCCAGGGCTGAATTGTAAGAATTCTTGCCTCTGCAACTGAAACTGATGCAAGCTGATTAATAGGTGTGGGTGTGCCGTAGTAGTCAACCTGAACTCTGTCAAGAATCTGAGGGTTAGCTCTGCCTGCACGGATTGCACCGTATTCTGAAACAAGAGCGTTAACGGTCTTGCCCATCTTTGTTTTTGCGGTTTCGTAAACTGTTTTCATAATAATGTTTCCTCTCAATTATTTTTAATTTATATTGCTTTTTATTCAACAACTGTACCGATTGCTTCGCCCCTGAGAGCTCTTACAATATTCTTGGGATCGTCAAGGTTGAACACAAGGATTGAAATCTTGTTGTCTCTGCAAAGAGAAGCAGCTGTGCTGTCCATAACCTTGAGCTCCTTTGAAAGAACCTCTGAGTGAGTGAGCTTATCGTATTTGACTGCGTCTGCAAATTTGTTGGGATCCTTATCGTATACGCCGTCAACATTTGTTGCCTTGAAAATAATTTCTGCTTCGATTTCAGCTGCACGAAGAGCTGCTGTTGTGTCAGTTGAGAAGAAGGGGTTACCTGTTCCGCAACCGAAGATTACAACCTTGCCCTCTTCGAGATTTTTCACTGCTTCACGCTTTGTGAAAATATCTGCTACCTGAGGCATAACAAGTGAAGTCATAACTGTTGCCTTAACGCCAAGCTGTTCAAGAGTATCGCAAAGAGCAAGTGAGTTGATTGTTGTTGCAAGCATACCCATCTGGTCAGCTCTTACTCTGTCCATTTCGCCGCTGCTTCTGCCTCTCCAGAAATTGCCGCCGCCTACAACAAGGCCGATCTGAACGCCAAGCTCAGTACATTCCTTGATGATCTGACAAATTTCAGTTACTGTGTCAAAATTAAGTCCCTTGCCCTCAGCACCTGCAAGAACCTCACCGCTGAGTTTGAGGAGTATTCTTTTATATTTACTCTGCATTTCGGACACCTCCGTTTTTCCGTTTTGATTCCCTTATATTTTACTAAATTAAGGTTGTTATGTAAAGCCTTTTTTGTGTTTTTCTCAGATTATTTTAATATTATCTTCGCCTTCAGCGGCACTTTCAGCATCGAATCTTATTAATTGAAGATTCTTTATATTCTCAGCGTAAAGTCCGTGAGCATAAGAATCACTGACATTACCGAACTCAGCCTTTGATTTTTCTATGGTTACGTTCTCTGCGTTTCTGATGAAGAAGCAGGAATTTTTGCTCTCTGTAATACCAACGTCAATTGCAGGGCGGAGATCGTAAATTCCGCAGTTCCACTTTGAGGTTTTGCTGAGAGTTACCTGAACGTTTTCAAAGGTGAGGTCCTTAATGGGATTGTTTTCGGCTGAATGAACGAGCACACCGTTTTCACCGCAGCAGGTGATATTTCTGAAACGCACATTCTTTATGCTGCCGCAGACTGTGTTTTCATCACGTCTGAAGGAAGTGATTGCAATAGGCTCTGCACTGCCCCACCAGTCGGGACAAAAGCGTCTTGTTTCAATCATAATATCGGAGAAGGACACATTCTCAACGTTTCCGCAGTCACGAATCTGAATGGAAATCCCTCGGTTTGATTTTGAAATCACGCAGTTGCTTACAATTACGTTTCTGAAATCGTTTGTACCCTCGGTGCCGATTTTGATTGCAGCAGAGGTTGAAGTAAGTGTACAGCCTGAAATAACAATATTTTCGCACTTGCCGTATTCACTGTTGCCCTTTGAGTTTTTAAGGCAGATACAGTCGTCTGCACAGGTTACATGGCAGCCCAGAATTCTTACATTTGTGCAGTGGTCGGGGTCAATACCGTCACTGTTTGCAACATCAAGGGGGTTGAGAATTCTGATATTGGAAATAAGCACATCGTCACAGCCTGCAGGATGAAGTGTCCAGAAAGGAGCGTCCTTGATTGTTACATCCTTTACCGTGATATGGTCTGAATTTTCAATATAGATTGCAGTTGGTCTGGGATAGAAATTACCCGTTACATAGTACTGATCTTTTCTTTCAACAAAAGCATAGCAGTTAGCATCAATTGTGCCCTCACCGCTGATTACTGCACCATGTGCCTTGTAGCCGTAAATAAAAGCAAAGGAGGGTTTTCCTGTTACGGGGTTACCGACAAGGGCAGTTTTCGGGTCGTTGATTGTATTGCAGGGTCTTATGTAGGAATCTATGTCCGAGCTCGCCTTGAGAACGGCACCCTTCTGAATGTAAAGCTCAACATTTTCCTTAAGAGCAATTGAGTGGCTGTAATAAGTTCCTGCAGCTTCAAGAATTACTGTACCGCCGCCGTTTTTATGACAGTCGTCAATAGCTTTCTGTATTGCGTCGCCGTCATCGGTTACACCGTCGCATACAGCACCGTAATTTTTAACGTTATAGTATTTCATCTGCTATGCTCCTTATTTTTTAAGTCCCTCAAACCAGTTTACAATTGTGGAGTAAAGGGATTCAAGAATTACGAAGAATCTTACAAAGAGGTTGCTTTCACCGTCAAGAATATTTGCTTTTCTTTCACTGCCGGTAAGTGAAGTGAGCTTTCCGGTGGTATTATTGAAGTGCATAAACTGAGGATAGCTTTCGTTGTCGTGAATTGTAGGCTGATTTTCTGCAGTAATAAGCCAGGAAAGGAAATTGGTGCAGTCAGTATCGTAATCAAGACCTACGTGTCTGTTATACTTGATGTACCAGGTGTACTCAGGATAAACACCCGTTGAAGCGTCTACAATAAGGTCGGTTGAAACGTGGTTGTGGCTCTTATCAGAGCAGACAGTACCAAGAGGCTCGTAATTCTTATCGCCTAAGGTTTTACCCCAGAGAGCAGTTGTTGCACCGCCTGCCTCGTGATAGGTTTCAATAAGGCAGTCGCTCTGCTCATAGGCTGTTGTTGTGCAGGGTGCACCCACAAAGCCGTAAGAAGCGAGAAGAACAATCTCTGTTCCGCTGAGTCTTGCCTTTTCCATAAGCTCGTGAGCTTTTACCTGAACGCCGTAGTGGTATTCGTCAATTTTTCTCTCGAATTCAGCGTTGAGTTTTTCACCGAACATAGCCTTCTTTGCGCTTTCATAGTAGTTATCGGGCACAAATGACCAGAAACCGGGGCAACTGCCAAGAGATTTTACAAGAATTTCGTTATACACTCTGTCGCTCAGCTCAAACAGCGTTTCGTCAATGAAGCTGTCAAGACCCTTTGAAAGTGCAGGGAACATTTCAGTTACGGTTTTGAGGAGCGCCATAAGAATCTGCATATCTACCTTGTCACGCTGGAAAGTGAAAAGGTACTCAGTGAGAAGCTTTGTGTCAAGAGTAAGATTCTTATTGAGAAGCTCCCCTACCATATCCATACCGTGGTAAGCTGTCATAGCGTAGATAATTCTGCTTACAGATGCATTTCCGTACTTTGAAAGGTAAGCGTTGGTCATTACGCCGCCCATACTGCATGGAATAAGGGTTACCTTGCTGCTGCCCTCAGCCTTTTTTACGCTTTCAATGAAAGCATTGAGCTTTTCTGCAGTACCCATAGGGTCAAGACGCCAGTCATAGTTAAAGAAGTAGGTGTTTTCTGCGCCCACAGTTTTGATAGCCGCAGCGATTACTGCTTCTTCGTCAGCAAGACGTGCACTTAAATCCCATTCGTCGGGGTAATTATCAAGAGAAAGAGGAAAGGTCTTTGTTGTTACGTTATACTTTGAGTTACCCTCTTCATCACAAGCCATACAGTCAAAAATGCTGTTATATACGTCACCTACTACTGCATCGGCTAAAGCCTGATAATCCTTTGTGAAAAGGAATTTCGCTGCATCGGGAAGTGCTCTTCCCACGAGCGCAAGGATTGTTTCGGTTTTGGGGCCGTAAACCTGCTCGCCTGTTTCACCATCTGTAAGAGGATATGAACCCATACCGCTTACAACAATTACCGGGTCGGCATCTTTTGCAAAGGACATCGGTACTACACTGAAAAGCATAAGAAGCACCAGTACCAGACTAAAAAGTCGCTTAGCTGTTTTTTTCATAACATTATCTCCTTTTGTTTTAAAGGTTTATATTTTCTGAAGCTTGGCGTAGTTTGCCATAAGCTTTTTTGTGCCTGCACTCTGGAAGGCAATTTCAAGCATTGCATCGTTTCCCATAGGCTTTGAGGAAACAATTACACCCTGACCGAAAACCTTGTGCATAACCGAATCGCCGACATTGTAGGAAACAGTGGGCGCTTTCGGTTTTTCGGCGGTCTTCGGCTTCTGATTGATTTTGGAAAGATATCCGTTTCCGCTGTAGTTTCTGTCTTCGTAATCCCCTTTGACGAGAGAATCAAAGGTTCTCTGTGAAGCAGGCTGTCTGCCTGTTCTTTCGGTGAGAGCATCGGGAATTTCAATTACAAAACGTGAGGGCAGATTTCTTGTTGTAGAACCGAAAAGCATTCGCATATTTGCATAGGAAATAAACAGCTTTTCCTTAGCTCTCGTAATACCAACGTATGCAAGACGTCTTTCTTCTTCAACGTCATCAGGATTATACATACTCTGAATACCCGGGAAAATTCCCTCCTCCATACCCGGAAGGAATACAACAGGGAATTCAAGACCCTTTGCAGAGTGAATTGTCATCATAACTACTGCGTCCTGCTGAGCGTTGTAATTGTCAATATCAGTCATAAGAGCAACTTCTTCAAGGAAGCCTGCAAGAGTCGGCTCTTCATTTTCGCTCTCGTAGGTTTTAAGGTTACTTACAAGCTCGTAAATGTTTTCGATTCTCTCCTCGCCCTTCTCCTTATCAAGACGAAGGTGGCCGATATAGTCGGTTTTTGAAATAATATCTGAGAAAAGCTCATCAAGAGGAATCTTGTCAACATTCTCTGAAAGAGTTTCAATTAAATCACAGAAAGCAATAAGCTTTTTTGATGAACGTTTCAGCGCTTCGTACTCATCGGAATGTCTGAAAACCTCATAAAGGCTTATACCTAGACCCGTTGCAATCTCCGAAGCCTTGTTTATGGTTGTGTCACCGATACCTCTTTTGGGTACGTTGACTATTCTTCTCAGCCTTACGTTATCCTCCGGGTTATTGATAACAGTAAGATAAGCAATTGCATCACGTATTTCCTGTCTTTCGTAGAAGCGGTGACCGCCGATAATGCGGTAGGGAATACCTGAACGCACAAGTGTTCTTTCAATGGAGTTGGACTGTGCATTCATTCGGTAAAGAATTGCGTGGTCGCTGAAGTTGTGCTTGCCTGAGCTTACGCCGTCGGAGATTTTATCAGCAATAAATGTAGCCTCATCGCTTTCGTCATAAGCGGTATTGATAACCACCTTATCACCTGCGCCGTTTGAAGTCCACAGGCTTTTACCCTTACGCTTTTTATTGTTAGAAATAACTTCATTGGCAACGTCAAGAATGGTCTGGGTTGAACGGTAATTCTGTTCAAGACGGATAATGTTTGACTCAGCGTATCTGTGCTCAAAGGAAAGGATATTTTCAATTGTAGCACCTCTGAAGCGGTAGATACTCTGGTCATCATCACCTACAACGCAGATATTTCTGTGAGCACCTGCAAGAAGCTCTGTCAGCTTATACTGTGCGTGGTTGGTATCCTGATACTCGTCAACCATAATGTACTTGAACTTGTTCTGATAGTATTCTCTGACGTCACTGTACTTTTCAAGAAGATTAACTGTGTTGACAATAATATCGTCAAAGTCCATTGCATTCGCCTTTTTCAGCTCGTCCTGATACATTTTGTACACCTGAGCAATACGCACCATCCGTGCATCCTTGCCGGCTTTTTCCGTATATTCCTGAGGGCTGATAAGGCTGTCCTTTGCGTGGCTGATTTCACTGATTATGGTTTTATATGAAAGTGCACTTTCACTTATGTTAAGCTGGCGCTGACACTCTTTGATAAGACGCTTTGAATCGTCAGTGTCATAAATTGTGAAGTTTTTGCCGTATCCGAGCACCTCACCGTCACGGCGGAGAATTCTTACACAGCTTGAGTGGAAGGTTGAAGCCCAGATATCCTTAGCCTCCTCACCAAGCATTTTTTCGAGTCTTTCCTTAAGCTCGTTAGCTGCCTTATTGGTGAAGGTGATCGCAAGAATCTGCCAGGGTCTTGCAGGCTCAACAGAAAGCAAATCCTCAAAGTCAAACCGAAGATCCTCGTCGCCGTCAAGGTAAGCTTTCATATATCTTATATCTCTTTCCGTGGGCTCAAAACGTACCTCCTTGCTGTGATATGCATTACCGTACTTTACGATATTAGCAATACGGTTTACAATAACCGTCGTCTTACCACTGCCTGCACCTGCAAGAATAAGAACAGGGCCTTTTACCTGAAAGATAGCCTGTCTCTGCTTCTCGTTCATATAAAGGAAATCTTTTTCTATTATCTTTTTTCTGAGTTCAAAAAATTCTTTTCCTGCCATTTAAAATACCTCTTAGTTTTTATCCTTATAATTTTACATTATCTTTAAGAAAAACACAAGTATAACTGCAGAAATATTCAATTTAATTTAAGGAAAGAGACAATAAACGGACTTTCC
This sequence comes from Acutalibacteraceae bacterium, assembly GCA_045121655.1. Taxonomy (GTDB): domain Bacteria; phylum Bacillota; class Clostridia; order Oscillospirales; family Acutalibacteraceae; genus UBA6857. Next base: position 11,374 of record JBGVGM010000109.1, read on the forward strand.
TTGACAAACCGAAATAATAAGCTATAATTAACTGAGAAAAAGAAAAAGGAGAAAGCCTTATGTCTATTGAAAAAGTCCGTGATTATATGAAAAATTTCGGTATGGAAGATAAAATTCTTGAGTTCCCCGTTTCAAGTGCAACAGTTGAGCTTGCAGCTAAAGCTCTTAATACTGAGGGTAAACGCATTGCCAAATCACTCTCTTTCCTCGTTAATGAAAAAGCAGTTATGATTGTTACTGCAGGTGACGGAAGAATCGACAACAAAAAATACAAGGCAGAGTTTTCATGCAAAGCAAAAATGCTCACTCCCGAACAGGTTGATGAAATGATCGGTCACAGCATTGGCGGGGTTTGTCCTTTCGCTGTAAACGATGGAGTTGAGGTTTATTTAGACGAATCCCTTAAGCGCTTCGAAACTGTTTTCCCTGCCTGCGGAAGCAATAACAGTGCAATTGAGCTGACCATTCCTCAGCTTGAAGAGCTTTCAGGCTTCATCAAGTGGGTAGATATATGTAAGCTGCCCGAGGATTAATTCTAAGATACTGCCTGCCGGAAAGGTAGGGGCGCCGATAACCCGAAAATATTTTTATCCCCCGGAAGGATAAAAATATTTTCGGGTTGTTCCGTTTCAAACGGAACTGCCGGTCAATTCTTTTTGAATTGACCGGCAAAAGGCCCCCCCATAACCGTAAGCAGAATGTAAAAAAGCCCCGCAGAAATCTGCAGGGCCAAGCTTTAAATTAACCGAAGAAGTCATCGATTCTGAGGAATTCAAAGATTGCATTGAAGAAATCATCAAACACCTTCTTAACCTTGTTCATTGCATTCTGGAAACCTGAAATGAATGAGTTCTGAACTGAGGGAGGGATAATTGCAGTGCTGCCTTCGTTAAGAACTTCGTCCTTCTTTTCTGCACAGCATTCGCAATCTACACATTCACAGTCCCAGAGGCCGTTACAAACGGGGCAGCAGAAAGTCCAAACTACTTCGCCGTTAAGTTCTTCCTTCTTACAGCAGTCGAGAACGTATGTAGTGTCAAGGTTTTCGCAGTTGATGCAACAATGGCATGGGCCTGTTCTGTTGTGATCTTCACAAACGCAAACACCGGGTTCTCTGATGTCGGGTGTAAATATACCTGCACTAGCGGGTACAATTAATGTGATTGAGAGCATAAGAACAGCTAAAAAAAGTGATAATGCTTTTTTCATAGTTGTTTCCTCCTAATAAAATTTAATATTTTTTAGTGTAAAACACTTCTGCTCGAAATTATTATAAACAATACTTTTTCAAAAGTCAATAATATTTTTAAATAATCTCCCTTTGTGTTGCAAAAAAATTCGGCTTTTCTGAACAATACTTATAACTATATTTCCAAAAGAAAAAAGAGCCGTAATTACGGCTCTTTATTATGGCTATGTAATTTTTATGCTACTGCTGCAGCTGTTGTAGCTTCTTCAGCGGGAGCATCCTCAGTCTTTGCGATAATATCCTTGATAGCCTGTTCGATTCCGTCAGCAACACCGTCGGGAATGCTTCCGAATACTTCGCTGAGCTTAAGATAAACCTTAACGAACTTAAGAGCAACCTTAGCTACCTTGAGCATGGGCTTTAAAGTCCAGAGAGGAAGGTCAAGAAGCCACTGGAAATCGCCGAAATCTTCTTCTGTTGTTGTTTCTTCATCTGAGGGAGTTGTTGTTTCTGTTGCAGGAGCATCTGTTGTGCCTTCAGCAGCAAAAGCAACTGTTGCAACTGAGAACGTCATAATGAGTGCGAGTAATAATGAAATAAACTTTTTCATTTTTGTATACCTCCAAATTTTAGTATCTACAGTATACAATAATTGTGACCTGATTGTCAATACTGTAAATTAAAATAAACGCTTATTCTTCCTCTTCAGCAGAGAGACTCTTTATATACTTCATAACTTCCTTCTGTTTGTCGCTCTGAAGAAGTCTGTAGCACATAAGCATAATCTGCTCGTCCTTTGAAAGAAGAGCGATAGGATCAATGCTGGGTGCATTGAGTGAGGGGCTGATGTGCTTTACCTTGAGCTCGGGGCGGTTTTCTTCGTAACCTGCCAGATAACCCATTGACACATTATAGATGTTGGAAAGCTTATAGAGGGTTTGTACTGAAGGGGAGGTTTTGCCGGTTTCGTAAAATGTGTAGGTGCTTCTGTCGATGCCCAGAACATCCGCTATGTCCTGCTGAGTGAGCTTATGCTCTTTTCTGACTTTCTTCAAACTTTCTGATACCATAGGATACGCCTCCTTTATGTTTTTGATTATATCAGTTTTATTTTCAGATTTCAACTCCGATTAACAAAGTTTATCCAAAATAGTTCACAATTTCAGGTATTTATTTTCCGTTCTTTTCCGAATTGAAATATTCGTGAATTCTTTCTGCATCTTTGCTGCTGATTCCTCTGACTTCCGAAAGCTCTTTTACAGATGCCGCTTTGATTTTTGAAACTGTTTTCAGTTCTTTGAGAAGTGCGGCAGCTTTCTTTTCACCTATTCCCTCAATTGACATAAGAGACAGAGTGATTGAAGATTTGCTGTGCTTTTTCTTGTGATAGCTGATTGCAAAGCGGTGAACCTCCTCCTGAATTGAGGAAACAAGGGTAAAGGCTCGTCTTGAGGAGTTGATTGCAATTTCCTCTCCCCCGTCTGCAATGGCTCGTGTTCTGTGTTTTGAATCCTTGACCATACCGAAAACAGGTATATCGTAACCAAAGGCTTCTATTATAGGCTTTACTGCGTTAACCTGACCCTGACCGCCGTCAAGTAGTATAAGGTCGGGAAGCTTTCCGAAGCCCTCGCCCTTTTCTTTTTCCTCTTCGTAGCGGTTGAGTCTTCTGCTTATAACCTCTCTCATTGAGCCGTAGTCATCCTGACCGTCAAAGCCTTTTATTGAGAATTTTCTGTAAGCTGATTTAAATGGTCTGCCGTTTTTGAAAACCACCATACCTGCAACGTTGTCACTGCCTGCCGTATGGGAGATATCGTAGGACTCGATGTATTCGGGTGATTTTGAAAGTCCGAGAAGCTTTGCCAGTTCATCAATAGCAGCCGTTTCAACGCCTCTTCTTCCCAGATGCTCACCAAGCTTTTGCACTGCGTTGTTAAGGCACATTTCGCTTACTCTCGCCTTTTCGCCCCGCTGAGGTATGAACACCTGAGCCTTTTTCCCTCTTTTTTCGCTGAGCCACTGAGAAACAAGCTCAATATCCGTAACCTCACCGTCCACAACAATAAGAGGCGGTATCTGTCTTTCCATTGAATAAAAGGAAGTAATAAGCTCCTGTCTTGTGTCGGGCAGATTTTCGCTGTGCTCAATTATAAAATGCTCGGTGCCGACAAGCAGACCTTCTCTGAAGCTGAGCACTGCAAGGCACGCCTTTTCTTCGCCCTGAGCAATTGCAAACACGTCCTCGTTGGTACTGCCGTTTACAACAACCTTCTGCTTGTTGCTGATTCTTTCTATTGACCTTATTCTGTCACGGATTTTCGCAGCCTTTTCAAACTCAAGATTCTCTGCAGCCTCTTCCATTTCAGCTCTCAGCCTTTTCAGGGTTTCGGCTGAGCCGCCTTTTAAAAACTCCACAGCCTGACTGAGGTTGTCCTCATACTCCTCACGGCTGATTTTTCCTGCACAGGGAGCAGAACACTTTGAAATGAAGTAGTTAAGGCATGGCCTGCCTTTTCCTATATCTCTCGGAAAGACCTTCTGACACGATGGCAGACGAAAAATCTCTCTTGCCTCTTCAACCGAGTTCTTCACAGAAAAATTTCCGGTATAGGGTCCGAGATAGGCAGCTGTCGGGTCGTCCTTTCTGAAGCAGGCACTGATTTTCCCCCACGGGTTAGCTGTTATCTTTATATAGCTGTAGCCTTTATCATCCTTTAAGAGGATATTGTATTTAGGCATATTCTGCTTGATTAAGCTACATTCAAGAACAAGTGCCTCAAATTCACTGTCGGTAAGGATATAGTCAAAATCGTCAACGTTTTCCACCATTTTACGCACCTTGGTATTGTGTCCGTTCTGTGAGCCGAAATACTGACTGACTCTGTTTTTCAGCTTTTTAGCCTTGCCGATATAGATTATTTTTTTATCCTTGTTTTTCATAATATACACGCCGGGAGTAAGAGGCAGCTTCATAGCCTTTTCTCTGAGCGTTTTCAGTTTAGGATTCTCTGCCACTTTTCTCACCTCCGTGTATTTTTCGATTTATGCGGTTGCTTTAAGTCTTGCAGACATACTGCCGCTGATTACAACCTTATCTTTTTTATAAACAGAAACCACCTTGAAGTAATAGTTCTTGCTTTTGTTGAGTTCGTTTACTGTATATGTTGTCTGCTTTGTTTTGGCTATTTTTTTGTATTCGCCGTTTTCATACATATATATTTCGTAATATGTTGCGCCCTTTGACTTGTTCCACTTGAAAGTGATACTGCTGTCACGTTTTGTATCTGTCTGCTTAAGCCTTTCGGCAGTTGCAGGTTTAACTGTAACCTTGCAGATTTCACTATAGCCCTGTTTATCATCGGTCTTACAAGTAATTACTGCGTATCCGCATTTTTTTGCAGTTATCTTTCCGTTTGATGAAACAGTTGCAACTGACTCGTCACTGCTTTTCCATTTCAGAGTTTTGTCCGATGCGTTTTCAGGTATAACAACAGCTTTCAAAGTTTTGTTGTTACCCACAACAAGACTCAGGCTGTTCTTCATTGAAATATCTGTAACATAAACCGGCGTGGTTTTTGTAAGAGTAAAGCTGATTTCCTTACTGACGGGAATCCAGGTACTGTTATGGCTTGATTTTGCATAAACCTTTGCGGTATATTTGCCCGTCTTTTTAATGTTTAGTTTTTGTTTGAGGCTTGTTGTGACGTAACGTTTAACAAGGTTGCCCTTCGAGTCAAACACTTTCAGCACGTATTTATCCGCACCGCTTACACTGGACCACCGCAAGACTGCATCATCGTAATAATAGCTGTCCTTTATAGAGGTGAAAGCAGGCACGGCACACTTGCCGTTTGTGTCCACATACTTGCTCCAATTAAGCGCACACCAGCCGGTATACGCACCGTATCGCACCTTACCCCAAAGGTACTCTCCGTCGTCATAATGTCGGTAGATATAAAACTCGTCACCCGAGGGAATTGAAGAAAGGCATACTGAATCAACAGTGTGGGCCTTTCTTATATTAAGTGAGCTTGAAGAGGTGTTCACCCATCTTTCTGTGTTATCAGGCTGAAGGGTATCCTCATAAAAATCAAGGTCAGTGTTTTTCCTGTCGTTGTATTTGTAATGAAGCACATAAGAAAAACGCATAAGCTCGCTGAGGTCAATCTGCGCCCATCTTATCTGACATTTGCCAATCCAGTTGGCATCAGTAAAGGAAATTCTGTTGCCCTTTACCCCTGTTACGGTTAATGAATGGGTGTCGCTTTTAAAGCGGATAATATCCCCTACTCTCAGCTTAGAAGCGTCAAGAGTATAGCTCTTTGTAAATTCCTTGGGAGATACACCTACAATTTCATAGGCGATTTTATGTGCGTAGCCCATACACTGAATTGCGTTTTCAAAACGGTTGCATGAACAGTTTTTTCTCCATGAGCAGGAATAATGCCCCGGACAGGGCTTATCTGTAATTGTGTCCGTTGTCCAGTTACTAACACCTACATGATTCCAGTATTTACCGTGAGGAAATCTGTTATAGATTTTTATAAGCTGTGTTTTAACGCTTTCGTTTGCTGCTTCAGCTTTCGGAATACCGCAAAAAGTAAACACAGCTGCAAAACAAAGTATTAAACAAACTATTCTTTTTAACATAAATTGCTCCTTGCCTGATTGATTTTAAGGTTACAATTATGTGATTATATCATATTATGTCGAAAAAAGCAAATCTGAGTCGTTTTACAGCAAAAATTCAGCGACAATCCTTAAAGAATGTCGCCGAAAATCAGTTATTTGAACGGAAAAAGCTTTTTAAATTTCTTCTGCCACACACGCAGGTAAACGGTCACTATACGTGTAAGAGCAATATCAAAAACAATAAACACAAGATTACCAAGAAGAAGCATAACGGGCACTGCAAATCTCTTGAGCAGTCCGTCATCTTCGGTTATGCCCATAAGTTCATCAAAAGGCATACCTAAAAGCTTTATGAGAACTGCATAAGCGCAGATTACCGAAAGATTGAAAATAAGGAATTTGCAGATATATTCGGGAATTTTAGGCAGCTTGCTTTCGAGAACCGACTTCACTATAGGGTAATAGCCGAAAAACGCAACGTACATAATCGCCGCCTCCTTGTTCGGCACAAGCAGAAGCGATATAAGCGAAACTGCTGTATAAACGCCGATACTCCACTTTCTGTTAAGCTCCACCACACAGAACATAGTAAGCATTCCCGCCATTGCCGGGAGAGCGTAAACAAACAAATCCAGAGCAGTAGGCATAAGAATAACCACCGAAAGAGCTGTCACCATACCGCCTATTGCAGTTTTTGCACTCTGACTCATATTTTTACCTCAATTAACAGCAGGGAATTATGTCGCCGCCACAGCATTCGCAGCAGCTGTCGGCACACAAAAGTCCGCAACAGAGATCACAGCCGTCACAGTCCGATGAACGACCTGAATTATGTCTTTGAGTGTTTGTTCTGAAGCCGCCGCTACGCTGACGGTTCATATTCTCGTATGCACTTCTGTACTGCGAATTGCCCGGCTCCATCTGATAAGCGATTGTGAAATAAGTGAAAGCCTGATCCGTCCAACCTCGGTTGTAGTTCACCTGACCTTTAAGGTAGTACCACTGGGCATCACGGAGATTTTCGCTTACACTTTCGAGAATGCTCTCAGCCTCATCAAAGCGTCTTTCAGCCATAAGAGCTCTCACTCTTGTGTAGATGTTATCGTTAAAATTGCTGCTGTATCCGCTACTTTTGTATGAACCCGCACTGCCTGAAATAATAGCATCGTATGCCTCGTTTATTTCCTGCATTTTTGCGTTTGCACTTTCCCTTAAAGGACTGTTTGCATACTGATCGGGATGGTATTTTTTTGCAAGGGCTCTGTATGCACTTTTCACTTCGTCCATACTTGCATTTCTTGATACACCAAGCACTTCATAAGGATCTCTCATTTTTCCGTTTTTCCTTTCAGAATTTTTTCTACGGTATTTTCAAACCCGTCATATATTATGTTTTCCACAATGGGTACTATACTTTTTTCTTCTGTGTTATGAAAAGCCTCACACACTACTGCGGCGCACATATTAAGTGTACCTTCAATTTCCTTTTTAACCTTTTCGTCAGGCTTTTCTTTAAGCTTATATTTTTCTGCAAATGGGTTGTAATTCCCTCTTTTTATGTCTTTTTCAATGTCGTCTGCTGCATCGCACAGGTAAACAAACTTTCCTACACCGTAGCCGAAGCGGTAAGCATTACCCTTTTCGTCTGCTGTACCGTAAGCAAAGATTTTACCTAAAATATCTGCGCTTTCATGGGCCGCCTTATCGGTTATATCTGTTTTTGATTTTTCAGTTTCACTTTGCCTTTCCATGCTTTCCGCAATCATCAAAGCAACGTCAGGATACATTTTCTTAGCCTTCCTGAACTTAAGCGATGCATAAGGCAGAATCAGATACATCAAAAGCCTTCTGAAAAAGCTTCCGTCAGCAATATTATCCCTGACCTTGAAGTAAAACATCATCATTGAAACTGCGGCTGAAAATTTCAGCTCTTCATCGGCATTTATGCAGTAATTGCACAGCTTTG
>JBGVGM010000110.1:0-16383 GCA_045121655.1 Acutalibacteraceae bacterium
TTGCGTAAACCTTTTTCTTCTCTTTCTTTGCTGCATAAAGCTTTTCCTTCTGAAGCTTTGCAGCCTTTTTCTTGTTCTTTTCTTTCTGCAAAGCCTTTTCCTTAAGCTCGGGGCTTTCTCTGTAAAGAACAATTACACCACCGATTACCTGAATAACCTCGGCGCCCACTGCTGCGGCAATTTCGTCTGCAGCTTCTCTTGTGGAAATGGGTGAAGACTCCAAAAGCACCTTCACTTTAATAAGCTCTCTTGCTCTGAGAGCATCGTCTGTCTGTTTGATGATTGCATCTGAAAGTCCGCCTTTGCCAATCTGGAAAAGGGGCTCAAGATGGTTGGCAGCTGCTCTGAATGCTGCTCTTTCTTTACCTGTCATTATATCTACCTCCGTTTATTATAAAGCGGGTAAAATCTTCTGTAACTCTTTAAGGGCGTTACCTCTGTGGCTGATTGCATCTTTTTCCTGGGCTGTCATTTCGGCAAGGCTTCTGTCCCCTACCATAAACAGTGGGTCGTAACCGAAGCCGTTTGTGCCTTTCTTTTCATAGCCGATGTAGCCCTCACATTTGCCCGTTGCAGTAACCTCACTGCCGTCAGGGAAGCTTACACAGATTGCACATGCAAAGTGTGCCGTTCTCTTCTCTGTAGGTACACCGCTGAGCTCAGCTAAAAGCTTACGGTTGTTGCCGTCGTCGTCACCGTGCACACCGCTGTAGCGTGCTGAATACACTCCCGGTGCACCATTAAGGGCATCAACGCAAAGTCCGCTGTCGTCTGCTATGCAGGGAAGTCCGCTTTCCTTACAGCCTGCTTCAGCCTTTATTCTTGCGTTATCAAGAAAGGTTTCACCGTTTTCTTCAACGTCTGAAAGCTCGATACCTAAGTCGAGGTCGGTCACAACCTCGTAGCCCATAGGTGAAAGAATACGGCCCATTTCCTGAAGCTTATGTTTATTGTGTGTTGCAATAATAATCTTCATTCTTATTCCTCATCTTCAAAGCTTGTGCTTGTATCCTCAAAAAGTGCCTTTGCAAAAACCTTAGGTCTGAATGGCTGAAGGTCGTCAATCTGCTCACCTACACCGATAAACTTAACGGGAAGCTTAAGCTCGTTTTTGATTGTAAGCACAACACCGCCTCTTGCAGTACCGTCAAGCTTTGTAAGTGCAATACCTGTAAGCTCGGCAACGTTCATAAATTCCTTAGCCTGATTAACTGCGTTCTGACCGGTTGTTGCATCAAGAACAAGAAGAATTTCACGGTCGGCATAGGGAAGCTCTTTTTCTACAACTCTGTAGATTTTTGAAAGCTCGTCCATAAGGTTTTTCTTGTTGTGAAGTCTGCCTGCTGTGTCACAGATAATAATGTCGCAGTCTCTTGCAACACCTGCGCTGATTGTATCGTAAACAACTGCTGCAGGGTCAGCACCTTCCTTGTGCTTTACAATGTCAACTCCTGCTCTGTCAGCCCATACCTCAAGCTGTTCAATAGCTGCTGCTCTGAAGGTATCAGCTGCACCGAGAATAACCTTTTTGCCCTGTTTTTTATACATAGCAGCAAGCTTGCCGATTGTTGTTGTTTTACCAACGCCGTTTACACCGATTACAAGGATAATTGAGGGAATTGTTATAAGCCCCATATCCTCACCGCCGTCAATCATTTCAGCGATAATTTCGGAGATAATCATTTTTGCGTGCTTCGGATTTCTCACATCACCGATAAGTACACGCTTTCTGAGGGCATCAACAATATCAGTTGCTGTCTGCATACCGATATCGCCCATAATAAGCGCTTCTTCCAGGTCATCGTAAAAATCGTCTGTAATTTCCTCGTATGCACCGAGGACGTCCTCTATTCTGTTGTTCATTACGTCTCTTGTCTTTTTAAGACCGAGACCGAACTTTGAAAAAATACCCATAGTCTGTTCCTTTCTTATTCAGAAATTCCAAGTTTCTTAACCATTTCTGCCGCCTTGAGCTCAAGGAGCTTTGAAACACCCTGCTCCTGCATTGTGATTCCGTAAAGTACGTCTGCTTCTTCCATTGTGCCGCGTCTGTGAGTGATAAGGATAAACTGTGTGTTTTCCGTCATTCTTCTCACATACTGAGCGTATCTTGAAACGTTTACGTCGTCAAGGGCGGCCTCAACCTCGTCGAAGATACAGAAGGGGGCAGGATTAACCTTGAGAATTGCAAAGAGAAGCGCAATTGCTGAAAGTCCCTTTTCACCGCCTGAAAGTGAATCAAGGCGCTTAACGTTTTTACCGGGTGGCTGAAGCTTGATGTCGATATTACTTTCAAGCACATCAGTGGGGTCTTCAAGAATAATCTCAGCCTTACCGCCGCCGAAGAGCTCGCTGAAGGTTTCTCCGAAGTTCTGGTTGATTTTTGTAAACTGCTCACGGAATTGCTTGCTCATTTTATCTGTAAGCTCGTCAATAAGGTTAAGAAGCTCTTTCTTTGAACGTTCAACGTCAGTTACCTGAGCGTTCATAAATTCATAGCGTTCCTTGACTTCCTTATACTCCTCAATTGCAGAAACATTTACACTGCCGAGAGCTCTTATTGAGCCTTTAAGCTCGTTAAGTCTCTGCTGAGCCTTTCTGGGCTCCTCAGGCTTTTCTGAAACAGCTTCAGCTTCACGCTTTGTAAGCTGATACTCGTCATAAAGCTTGTTTACGGTATCGTCGTATTCCTTTACCATAACAGCCTTACGCTCTTCAAGTCTTGCAATTTCACCGCTTACCTTTTCTCTTTCGTCGCTCTTCTGACGCTGTTTTATACGAAGTGAAGCTGACTTTTCGTCGGTTTCGCTTCTCTTTTTCTGAAGTGAAACAATCTCGTCCTTAGCTCTGACTGATTCCTCTTTGAGCTTAACCGAAAGATTCTGAAGTTCTTTGATTTCCTCTTCAATCTGACGGTTTTTCTCTCTGATTCCCTCAATTTCCTTGTCAAGCTCTCTGTCTCTGTCCTCGTGGCTGAGAATTCTCGCCTTGAGAAGATTCAGTGCTTCCTGTCTTGAGGAAAGCTCCTTTGCGCTTACGTGGATATCAAGGTTAAGTCTTGAAATCTTAGCTGAAAGCTCTTCTCTCTTTGCAGTAAGCTCTGTTCTCTTTTCACCGAGAAGTGAAAGCTCTGCTTCTGCATCTGCAATTTTTCTTGTAAGGCTGTCGCTTTCTTCCTTTGCCTCGTTGTAGGTCTTTTCGATTTCTGCAATTCTCTCGTCGGAATTACTCTTTTCTTCCTTAAGACTGTCAAGCGCAGACTTTGCTGAAAGATACTGCTCAAGAACAAGATTCAGCTGACCTTCAAAGCGGATTTTTTCTTCGCCCATAAATGAAAGGTTCTGCTTTTCTTTTTCGAGAACACCTGTAAGCTTGTTAAGTTCAATGAGAAGCTCGTCATATTCCTTTGTAAGCTTCATACCCTCTTCGGAAAGAAGCTTTTCCTTTTCCTTAAGGCGTTCAAATTCAGTACCTCTTGTAAGAATACCTGTACCCTTGCCCTCAGAACCGCCGGTAAGTGAACCACCAGGGTTTACAACCTGACCGTCGAGAGTGACGATTTTGAAGTTGTAGCTGTACTTTTTAGCCATCACTACGGCATTGTCAAGGTTATCACACACAACAACCTTACCTAAAAGTGAGGAAATAATCTCACTGTACTTTTTATCGTAGGAAAGAAGCTCGGAAGCGATACCGATATAGCCCTTACATTTATGGAGGTCTTTTTCCTCGAAGTTTCTGCCCTTTACGGAAGAAACGGGCTGGAAGGTAGCTCTGCCTGCGTTTTCCTTCTTAAGAAGATAGATAGCCCTTTTAGCGTCATCTTCTGTTTCTGTAACGATATTCTGAATGGAATTTCCGAGAGCAGTTTCAATTGCAACTGCATACTCTCCATTTACGGATATAAGCTGAGAAATAGTGCCGTGAATACCCTTAAGAGTACCCTTTTCGCTCTCCTTCATCACCTTTTTTACTGCACCTGAGTAACCTTCCATATTCTTTTCAAGGTCACGGAGCATTTTGATTTTTGAGGAGATTCTCTGTACCTCAAAAGCCTTTTCATCGAGAGTCATTTTAAGCTTGTCTGCTTCTTCGTTCTTCTCCTTAAGAACAGCTGCTTTTTCCTTAACTGAATTACTGAGCTTTTCGATTTCCTTTTCGCAGTCTGAAAGCTTCTTTTCACTCTGAGACTTATCCTGAGAAAGAGAATCTACGCTCTCCTGACGGCTGTAAATAAGCTGGTCAATAATTTCAACACGTGAGCTGATTTCCTGCATTGAGGACATAGCTGTTGACTGCTTTACTCTGCTGTCGGAAAGCTCCTTTGTATAAAGAGTTATACTTTCTGAAAGCTCACTCGCCTTTTCTGCAATAACTCCGCCTTCGCTCTGCATTTCTGTAAGCTCTTTGTTGGAGCTTTTAAGCTCGGCTTCCTTTTCGTCACGGATTTTCTTAATCTGAGAAATAAGCTTTTCTTCGCCTTCAATTTCCTTCTGAAGCTCTTTACGGCTACTTTCGGAATCACTTATATCTCTTGAAATACGCTCGATTGTGTCGTTGTTATGCTCGATTGAAGAGCGTAAAACTGCCTCTTCACTGCCTGCATTAGCACACTTTTCTTCAAGCTCTGAAATACCCTGACGGATTTCATCTATTCTGATATTGATATTCTGCGTATCTGTAACGCATTTTTCAATAAGCTCCTCAATTTCGTTAAGGCTGTTTTCAGTATCCTCGTACTGACTGTTTGCAAGGCTCAGCTTGTCCTGCTGAGTTCTCAGCTCGTCACGGAGTCTGTCAATATTATAAAGCCACAGACCAATTTCAATAACCTTTTTCTCTTCAGCTAAAACAAGGAACTTCTGTGCCTTTTCGCTCTGAGTTTTAAGAGGTCCGATCCTGCCCTCAAGTTCAAGCAGAATATCACGGAGTCTTACAAGGTTTTCTTCAGCCTGACTGAGCTTTTTAAGCGAATCGCTTCTCTTATATCTGTAGGCGGAAATACCTGCAGCCTCTTCAAACATTTCACGGCATTCCTTGCTTTTTCCGCTTACCATATCAGCTATTTTGCCCTGGCTGACCATTGAGTAGCCGTCACGTCCGAGACCTGTATCCATAAACAGCTCGTGAACGTCACGGAGTCTTACGGAAGCGCCGTTGATTTTATATTCACTTTCGCCTGAACGGTAGTATCTTCTTGTAACAGAAACCTCGTCGGTATCAACGCCCTTTATGCTTCTGTCCTTGTTATCGAGGCGCAGAGTAACCTGAGCGTAGCCGTGAGCCTTTCTGATTTTTGTACCGTCAAAAATTACGTCCTCCATTTTTGAGCCACGAAGTGACTTTGAGGACTGTTCACCCAGTACCCAGCGTACAGCATCGGAGATATTACTCTTACCGCTTCCGTTAGGACCTACAACGGCAGTTATACCCTTATCAAAGGTAAGCACCGTTTTTTCGGGGAAGGACTTGAAGCCCTGCATTTCAAGTGATGTTAATATCATTTTGTTAACCTCACACTTACATCATATTTTTTGTGGGTATCGTTCTGCACTATAAGGCAGTCATATCCCATCGTCTTAAGCTTTTCTATGTTACTGCGTTTTTGTCCCACAAGGGCCGAAACGCATTTTTTGTTTACTTCCAAGGTTATATTTCCTTGAGGAATTCCCTCTTTTTCGATTGCTTCAAGAATTCTGTTAAGGTAAATCTTGCTTTCGCAGATTTCTTTGAAAGCGGGATGATAAGCACCTGCAACAAAGCCATCTTCAACGTTTCCGCCTGAATGAAGCCCCAGACGGATTATTTTTATGCCCTTTTCCTCAAACATAGGAATAAGCCTTGCGCAAAGCTCTGCGGCCTCGTCAACAGTCTGAGGCTTGTACTCGCCTGTGCTGTAAAGCTCTGAGAGTCTTGTGTTTTCGAGAACAACCGTAGGATAAATTCTCACCGTATCAGGCGAAAGAGCAATAAGCTTTTCTGCTGTTTTTATGCTTTCTTCCTCGCTGTCGCCGTAAAGGCCTGTCATCATCTGCACACCCAATTCAAAGCCGTAGCTTTTTATAAGCTTTGCAGATTTTACTACTTCCTCAGCAGTATGGCCTCTCCCGTTTTTTAAAAGGATGTCGTCGTTCATACTCTGACAGCCAAGCTCAATTGAGGTGACACCGTACTGTTTAAGAATACCGAGAATCTCTTCGTCAATACAGTCGGGTCTTGTGGAAATTCTGATTCCACTGAAAAAGCCTTTATCTATGTATAGCTTTGCTCTTTGAAGAAGGGAAAGCATATACGTTTTTTCAATTGCCGTAAAGCTGCCGCCAAAAAAAGCAATTTCGCCTGTGCCGTCACTGTTTTCTGAGGCAATCTTCACCGCCTCGTCGATTTCATTAACCGCAAGCGGCTTCACCTTACCTGAAATGGTCTTCTGATTGCAGAAGCTGCATCGGTGGGGACAGCCTTCATCGGGGACAAAAAGCGCAACGTTTACGTGCTTCATCTTATTCCCATAAGTTCAAGTGCCTGTCTTGCAGCTTCCTGCTCAGCAAGCTTTTTACTTCTGCCCATTCCACAGCCGATTACGTTGCTGTTGAGCTTTACCTCAACCTCAAAGCGTTTATCGTGGTCAGGTCCGCTTTCGCCTACAAGTACATAGGAAAGATGCTCGTCGGGATTTTTCTGGATAATCTCCTGAAGCTCAGTTTTATAGTCCTTAAGGCTGATATTTTCGTTTGCTGCCTTTGTAACAAAGCGAAGGACAAACTTTCTTGCGTTTTCAAGTCCGCCGTCAAGATAAATGGCTGCAATTACCGCCTCAAAGGCATCGGCAAGAATTGATGAACGGTCTCTTCCGCCCATATTCTCTTCGCCTTTTCCGAGATAGATATACGTTCCGAGGTCAATTTCCTTTGCAAATCTGTAAAGGGATTTTTCGCAGGCACAAGCCGCTCTTTTCTTTGTCATTTCGCCCTCGGGAAGATGGTTAAGGTTATGGTAAAAATAATCAGCAGTTACAACGCCCAAAACGGAGTCACCCAAGAATTCAAGTCTCTCGTTACATTCACCGTATCCCTTTTCGTTTGCGTATGAGGAATGGGTAAGGGCTGTTTTGATTATTTTTTTGTCTTTGAAGCTGTATCCTATTATTTCTTCAAACTGCTTGATTTTCATATTATTCCCCTTCCTTCAAGGTAATCTTTCATAAGCTTCATCGCTCTGTCAGAAAGAGCTGCGTAGCGCTCCTTTTTATCTCTGATTTTAGGTTCTATAGGGTCAAGCACACCGAAATTTGCGCCCATAGGCTGAAAATTCGATACACTGCTGTCGCTGATATAGTGGCTTAAAGCGCCCATCATTGTGTTTTCGGAAAGAGTAAGCGTCTCTTTACCCTCGAGTCTCAGAGCCATATTAATACCTGCGAGAATACCTGAGGATGCTGATTCCATATAGCCTTCTACGCCTGTTATCTGACCTGCAAAAAAGAGGTTTTCTCTTTTTCTGAAGCTGAAATCAGAGTTAAGAAGCCGGGGTGAATCAATAAAGGTATTTCTGTGCATTACACCGTAACGGACAAACTCTGCATTTTTAAGTGCAGGTATCATTGAGAATACTCTCTTTTGCTCAGGAAACTTCAGATTGGTCTGAAAGCCTACAAGGTTAAAAAGTGTACCCTTGCTGTTTTCTTTTCTCAGCTGAAGCACTGCCCAGGGTCTGTGGCCCGTTCTGGGGTCACGCAGTCCAACGGGCTTAAGAGGGCCGAAACGCATTGTATCCTTCCCTCTTGATGCCATAATCTCAATGGGCATACAGCCCTCATACACGTCTTTCCTCTTGTCAAAAGCGTGAAGCTCTGCACTTTCTGCATTAACGAGTGCATCGTAAAAGGCTTCGTACTGCTCCTTATTCATGGGGCAGTTTATATAGTCGTCCTCACCGCCTCTTTCGTATCTGGAAGCAGCAAAGGCCTCGTTCATATCAATGCTTTCCAAGGTTACAATAGGTGCAGCTGCATCGAAAAAGTGAAGTCCGTTTCCGCACAGCTTTTCAATTTCTGCGCTGAGTGCATCACTGGCAAGAGGTCCTGCAGCAATAATCACGTTGCCTTCGGGAATTTCTGTTACTTCCTCACGAATGAGGGTAATATTTTCGTCATTCTCTATTTTTTCGGTAATGAGCCTTGAAAATTCGTCTCTGTCAACAGCAAGTGCACCGCCTGCAGGCACTTCGCACAAGTCGGCGCACTCCATACAAAGTGAGCCTAGAACTCTCATTTCTGCTTTGAGAAGCCCTGCTGCCGATTCAACGCGCTTAGCCTTAAGGGAGTTTGAGCAGATAAGCTCTGCAAGGCCCTCGCTACGGTGAGCCGGAGAATACTTAACGGGCTTCATTTCATAAAGCAGGACCTTATGGCCTCTTTTTGAAAGAGCCCATGCGGCTTCAACTCCTGCAAGTCCGCCACCAATAATTTTTACCTGCTCACTCATAATCTTTACCTTTCTCAAATGTTATTTTTCGTCTTTTTTGCTCTTTCTTGTTGCTTTCGTCTGATAGTCACAGCTTTCTGAAAGGCAGCTGAGCATTCCGCCCTTGCCCTTGAAAAGTGACTTTCCGCACTTGGGACATTTTTCCTCTGTGGGCTTATCCCAGGTCATAAAGTTACATTCAGGCCAGTTATCGCAGCCGAAGAAGGTATAGCCTCTCTTTGATTTCTTTGAGATTACCTTTCCGCCGCAAACGGGACACTGAGCGTTCGTTTCAACTACAAAGGGCTTTGTGGTTTTACATTCGGGATAACCGGGACAAGCCAGGAATTTGCCGAATCTGCCCACCTTCACGACCATCATTCTTCCACACTTTTCGCAGGGAATGTCGGTGATGTCCTCTTTGAGCTGAATTTTAACGCCATCCATTTCTTCCTTTGCTTTTTTGAGGATTTCCTCAAATTCGCCGTAGAATTCGTGGAGCATTCTGATGTAATCCATATTGCCCTCGCCTACCTCGTCAAGGTTGGTTTCCATCTGGGCAGTGAATTTTACATTTACTATGTTTTTAAACTTATCCTTGAGAAGATTTACAATTGCCTCACCAAGCTCAGTAGGAATAAGCTGTTTCTGTTTTCTCTGTACGTATTCACGCTTAACTATTGTTGAAATAATTGTTGCGTAGGTACTGGGTCTGCCTACACCGTTTTCTTCGAGAGTCTTGATAAGTGATTCTTCGGTAAATCTTGCGGGTGGCTGAGTGAAATGCTGATTAGGTGTAAGAGCCTTAAGCTTAAGATGCTCACCATCAGCAAGACCGTCGGGAAGCTTTGATTTGTCATCAGCATCGTCTCCTGAATCGTAAAGCACGGTAAAGCCGTCAAATTTAATGCTGTAGCCGCTTGCAGTGAAGAGACAATACTTTTCTTCGGGCTCACCGCTTACTGTGCTTCTGATTTCAAGCTTTGAGGTGTTCTGAATACACTCTTTCATAAGTGAAGCAAGAAAACGCTTCCAGATAAGGTTATAAAGCTTATACTGGTCAATTGAAAGGCTCGACTTGATTTCATCAGGTACAAGTGAAACCGTTGATGGTCTGATAGCTTCGTGACCGTCCTGAGCGTTACTTCTTGACTTGAAGTATCTGGGCTTTTCGGGAAGGTACTTGTCACCGTATTTTTCCTTGATAAATTCGTTTGCCTGGGCTCTTGCTTCTTCAGAAATACGAAGTGAGTCAGTTCTCATATAGGTTATAAGACCCACTGAGCCGTAGCCTGCAACAGTTACACCTTCATAAAGCTCCTGAGCGATTTTCATTGTCTTTTCAGCTCTGAAGCCAAGCTTTTTTGAAGCCTCCTGCTGAAGAGTTGATGTAATAAAGGGAGGTGCAGGATTCTTTTTTCTTGTGCCCTTTTTAAGCGAGCTGATGTAATATGATGCACCCTCAAGACGCTTAAGATAGCTTTCAGCGTGAGCTTCATCTGTAAGCTTAATCTTACCTGTTTCGTCACCGTAGAATTCTGCAGTAAGCACTCTTTTTGCACTGGAAGTGAATTTTGCATCAATTGTCCAGTACTCTTCAGGGTTGAAGGCTCTGATTTCGTTTTCACGGTCAACAATCATTCTTACAGCAACGCTCTGTACACGGCCTGCTGAAAGACCACGTCTGATTTTCTGTGAAACAAAGGGGCTGAGCTTATAACCAACAAGACGGTCAAGAATTCTTCTTGCCTGCTGAGCATTTACAAGGTCAAGGTCAACCTTTCTGGGGTTAGCCATACCGTTTTTAACACCAGTTTTTGTAATTTCGTTAAAGGTTACACGGTTAGCCTTGCTGAGATCAAGACCAAGAATTTCTGCAAGATGCCATGAAATTGCTTCTCCCTCACGGTCAGGGTCAGTTGCGAGATAAACCTCGTCACTGTCGGCAACAGCAGCCTTCAGCTCCTTGACGAGCTTTTCCTTTCCTTTTACTATGCTGTATTTGGGAGCAAAATCGTTTTTGATGTCAACACTGAGCTTTGCTGCAGGAAGGTCTCTTACATGACCCTTTGAAGCAATTACCTCATATCCGCTTCCAAGATAATTTTTAAGTGTTTTCGCTTTTGAAGGCGACTCCACGATTATTAAATCTGCCATTTATTTTTCACCTTTTCATAAAAGTTAATTTCTTAGTTTATTCCGTAAGTGTTGGGGCCCGTTTTTGAAACTGCACCGAAAATTTCAAGCTCGGAAAGTGAAGCAAGCACTACACTCACACCGAGAGCTGATTTTCTTGTGATTTCATCAAGCTCAACTGCACCCCCGGACATTACATTATACACCATTTCGGCGTTTTTAGAAATACCTTCAGGAGGATTTTTAATTTTTTCTTTATATTTTTCTTCTTCGTTCTTTCTGACGGGCTCTTCTTCGTCTTTTTTATTACTGATTCTTATGGTTCGCTTTCTCTTCTGCGAGGATTCACCATCCACATCTATTCCCTCAAAGGGAGCATCGGTCTTTTCTTTATGTTCTTTTGCTTTTACAATTTTTATACCGTATTCAGAAAGAATCTGTTCGCCCCCAAAAACGGGAATTGCACCTTCGGTTATAAGCTGATTTGAGCCGTCAAAGTTTCCGCTTTTAACGTCACCGGGAAGTGCAAAAATCTTTCTACCCTGCTTGAGTGCATGATTTTTAGTATTCAGCGTTCCGCTTCTTTCAGCCGCTTCAACAATAACCACACCGTCGCTCATACCTGATATTATACGGTTACGGTAAGGAAAAGAGCCTTGAGTTACGGCATAATACGGTGGATATTCCGTAATGAGTGCACCGTTTTGTGCAACCTTTTTTCGAAGCTCTGAATTTTCAGGAAGATAACCGCAACCGTGGCCACAGCCCATTACAAGAACGGTTTTACTGCCGTTTTCCATAGCTGCTTTGTGAGCAACACTGTCAATTCCGAGTGCACCACCACTTACGATAACAACCTTATTTTCAGCGAGAACAGAAACGATTTTCTCTGCCGATTCCTCACCGTAGGCACTGCAGGTTCTGCTGCCGATTACTGCGATGCTGAGCTTACTGTTAAGGCTTGTTACGTCGCCTCTTACATAAAGCACCAAAGGATAGTTAGCAATACTGAGTAGCTTTTTCGGGTAGAACTCACTCTCGGGAGTCACTACATGTATTCTATGCTCCTTACAGAAGGCATATATCTCTTCTGCTTTACTCAGGTCTTTCCTGTTCATTTCTGAAGAGAAAGCTGAAGCAAAAACTGCTCTTCTTTCTTCATCTGTAGCATCAAACACTGCTTTCGCATCAGTAAAAGCCTCATCGAATTTGTCGGTTTTTCTTGCATATCCCCAACACTGCTGAAGCCATATCCAATAAATTTCCCTGTTCATCAGCGCATCATCTCCCACATAGTGATAGCCGCCGCCATTGAGGCGTTGAGAGATTCTGCTCTCCCCTTCATGGGAATAGTCAGCTTTTCGCAGACCGCAAACACTTCATCTGTAACACCGTTTGCCTCGTTGCCGATAACGGACACCACACCGCCGTTCATATCACTTTTCGTGATAATTTCTGCCTTTTCGTCGGGAGTTGTAGCATAAAGCTTCATTCCCCTTTCTTTAAGGCTGAGAAGGGTTGCGGGGAGATTTTCCGTTTCAATTACGGGCAGTCTCAGCAGTGAACCCATAGCGGCACGCTGAGCCTTTGGGCCGAATCTGTCACAGCAGCCGCACATTATAGCACCGCTTATGCCAAGGGCTTCGGCAGTACGGCAAATGGCACCCAAGTTAGAGGGATCACGAACATTTTCAAGGGCAATATACTTACCCTTCGGATCCATATCTTTTTCCGAAAGTACCCCGGAATATTCACAAAGGCAGTAAAAGCCCTGGGAATTTTCGGTAAGAGACATTTTGTTTGCAACCACCTGAGACACCAAATAAGCGCTTTCAGCTTTTTCTGCTATGAAATCAGCATCGTCCTGATTTTTTTCATAAGCCTTATCGGTAACAAACAGAATCTTTATTTTTATACCTGTTAAAGCTGCATCACGGCAAAGACGAAGTCCCTCGAGAAAGAATATTCTATCCTCTTTTCGCTTTGATGAAGAGGCTGCAATTTTAACTGCATATTTGATTTTTTCGTTGTTTGCGCTGTCTATTCTGTACATTTCGCACCCTCTCTTCTGCTGATTTCAGCACAAATTTAGTGTCATATTAAAACACAAATACGCCCGAGAAGAAATATCTCGGACGCATAAAATTGTGAATTAAAGAGCTGCTTTTGCCTTTTCTACAAGAGCTGTGAAAGCTGCGGGATCAGCAATAGCAATTTCTGAAAGCATCTTTCTGTTAAGGTCGATGCCAGCCTTCTTGAGGCCGTTCATGAATGTTGAATAGTTAGTGCCGTTAGCCTTGCAAGCAGCTGAGATTCTTGTAATCCAAAGACGACGGAAATCTCTCTTCTTCTGCTTTCTGCCGATGTATGCATAGTTGCCTGACTTCATAACAGCCTGCTTAGCTGTCTTGAAGAGGCTGTGCTTTGAGCCGTAGTAGCCCTTAGCAAGCTTTAATACTTTATTTCTTCTCTTACGAGTCATCATTGCGCCTTTAATACGAGCCATGATTAAGTACCTCCATTGTTATAGAATTAGTTGATTTTCAGTCGAGAATTATTTGTAAGGAATAAGACGCTTAATCTGCTTCTCGTTTGTCTTGTCGACAACAACTGTCTGACGAAGACCTCTCTTACGCTTTGTGTTCTTCTTTGTAAGGATGTGTGATTTGTTTGCGTGGTAACGGATGGGCTTGCCGTTCTTGGAAAGCTTAAAACGTTTTTTTGCACCGCTGTGTGTCTTAATTTTAGGCATTGTAAATTCCTCCTGTTATTACTTTTTCGGCTTAGGTGCCAGGAACATCATCATTGATTTACCTTCGAGCTTTGCAGCTTTTTCAACATTGCCAAATTCCTCGCAGGCTTCTGAGAACTGTTTCATGATTACGAGTCCGTTTTCGGTGTGAGCCATTTCACGTCCTCTGAATCTGATTGAAACCTTTACTTTGTTGCCGCTTGTTAAAAAGCGTTTTGCGTGGTTGACTTTTGTTTCGAAGTCATGCGTATCAATACCCAGGGAAAGTCTTACTTCCTTGATTTCAACAACATGCTGATTCTTCTTTGCTTCCTTTTCACGCTTTGTCTGTTCAAAACGGTACTTGCCGTAGTCCATGATTTTACACACGGGAGGAACGGCCTGGGGAGCAATTTTTACAAGGTCGAGATCCTTTTCCTCAGCGATTTTCAGCGCTTCATCTGCAGACATAATTCCAAGAGCTTCACCGTCATTCATGATAACTCTTATTTCTTTGTCGCGGATTTCTTCATTGATTTGCATTTCTTTGATAGCGATGTTCATACACCTCCAAAATAATTAAAGCGTGAACAGACCATGTTCACGCAATACTACCCTTAAGTTAAGCATTGACCCGAGGAAACGGAATTCCGAGGGTGAGAACGTGCTGCTCTGCTTTGTTGTGCAGATATATTATCATACCCTTTAAGTTTTGTCAAGGGTTTTCTGTTATTTTTTTGAAACTGAGGATTAATTTTTTTCGTTAAATATCTTGACAATAACTTTTATATAATGTATAATCATTGAGCTGTGTAAATATTAGCTGTTATGGCTCAGCAGGCAGAGCACGTCCTTGGTAAGGACGAGGTCACCGGTTCGAATCCGGTTAACAGCTCCAAAAAATCGACAATCTTCTTTGGAAGGTTGTCGATTTACTTTTTACAGCAAATATTTAAATGCATCGCCCGTAAGAAATTCCACTGCAACAGCAATCAAGTCTAACAGACTTGTCACTGCAACAACCGCCCTTTTGAGTACGGGCATTCCCGAAGTGCCGCCGAGATAGAACTCGTTGTCCGTTATTTCGCCGCTGCTTTCGGTTTTCTCTCCCCCAAGGAAGGTAAAATCAAAGGTTCTGTCTGTTAGGGCACTGATTGCATCAAGTTTTATAAACTTCACCGTTACGGCAATTCTCTCTGCGTTGCCCTTGGGAAGCTCACCGCTGAAGTTGATTTCAAGTTTTTCGCCGGGCTTCAGAATTTCGTTCTTATCAAAGCTAAAGTCCAAATCGGCGCCCTTTGCAGTTACTGAAAGAACTTTTACTTTGTTTTTTCTGTACACATTTTCAACTGTCAGCTTACTGTCTTTTTCGCTGACAAAGCCTGCAAGACTGCTGTCAAACTCAGCATATATTCCCCTGCTTGGATTATCTGAACTTCTGAACTGCGGGAATTCAGGGTCAGAATGAACGTCTTTAAGTCTGTCGGTGCAGGTAGCAATTGCCGCAAGCTCAAGACCGTAGTCCTCATACTGGAACATTGCGTGGTGAGAGCCGTCAACAAACCAGGTATTTTCAGGAAGATACGCAGTTGAAGCGTCTACCTCCATCGAGGGTGATACGTGGTGATGGTCAGGGTTGCTGCACTCGTTTTTAGCACCTGTAAAACCGTCTGCAAAACGCTTACCCATCTGTGCGCAAGTTGCTCCCGTTACCGCTGTAACAGGTAAAAGCAGGTCGCTGTTTTCTTCTCCGCCAAGGGCAAGTTCAAGGCCGCTGCAGGCGTGAATTGCAATATCTATTCCTCTTCTTTTGCACTCGTTAAGGGTATCTTTAACCTCAGGCATTATCTCGTAATGGATAATGTCATTTTTTCTTATAAGCTCTGCACTTAGTTCAGAGTCAAGATATTTCTCTTTAAGACCGTCATAATACTCGGGTGCAGTAAGTGAATAAACCGAGCCCCAGTATCTCGCGTATTCACTGATACCGTCTGCCACTCCGTTGAGCGCTCTGCTGAAAAATTCAGAATCAACGTCTTTGAGTATTCTGCTGTACTGCGTGTCACTGCCGGTCATACTCTCTATAATATCAACTACATCATCAAGGGCAAAGTCAACATTTTTGCCGAGGAGTCTTTCACCGAAGTTTGTTCCGCCAAGTGAAGGCACGCTGAACACAGCTTTTTCAATATCGCCGTCGTCCATAAACAAATGCAGATAGGTTTCCTCAATCTGTCCGCCGTAGCTTACACCGAAAAGAGTTACCTTATCTTTTCCGGTATATTCTTTAACTGCTTTTACAAAAGTTCTGAGCTGTTCTGCATTTGTGATTGCATCCATTCTGCCGTCATATTCAAAGATAAATACGTTGTCCTCTTTTGCATAACCCTCTTTGCAGATATAGTTTGCAAAGGTGTAGTATGCCTGCATATGAACTTCTTCGTCGGAGTTCTTTATGCTTTTGAGATTTCTCTTTTCCGGGTCATTTTCATAGGTCAGAACATTGTATAAACCGGTTCCGTCAGGATTGCACATCATTTTTGGCATAAGGTCAGACAGCATATCCATAAGAGATTCGCCCAATGCTTCAGGATTATCAGCAAGGGCTTTCACCAGCGACAAAAGTATATCAGGAATATTTTCCCCTACTATGTCAAGCTTTCCGAGAAAGTCGGGAACCCACACCTTTTCAATTGTGCCATCCTCGTTTTCAAACTGAAGATTAGTCTGCAAAAAACCGGGAATTATTATAATCGGTGTTTCTATGGGCTGTTCTCTTTTTGCAAATGCAAATCCGGTGATTGAAAAAATCATAACTAATGAAACTATAATACATATTACTTTTTTCAATAGAACCACCTCCATATTTAAAATTATTAGCCATGAGCAAAACGTCAAAAGTGTAGATATATCAAGGGCACTGAAAAAGTCTACGCAATGCATAAGTACTGCATAAAGCGTAGATTTTTTTCGTATTTTGTGATATAATTTAATCATAAAATACAGGGTGGATGATGAAAATGTTAAGAGACAATAATCAACTCAAGCTTTCGC
>JBGVGM010000111.1:0-9671 GCA_045121655.1 Acutalibacteraceae bacterium
AGCTTTTGAGCTGGTGGCTGCCCCATGCCACAGGCATGGGGCGATTGAATTCTTCGAATCTCCTCTCTTGTGTCCGGCACAAAAAATCCTCACCCGAATGGGTGAGGCTGACTCGAGGAGATTCGTTTAATCGCGGTTGCCACCAGCTTTTGAGCTGGTGCCTGCCCCATGCCACTGGCATGGGGCGATTGGATTTTTCAAATCTCCTCTCTTGTGTCCACCATAAAAAATCCTCACCCGAAAGCGTGATGTCCTTAACGGAGAAAGCGAAAAACCGAATAGGATAACAGAGAAAGGCAGCATAGTCTATGATGGCTATGCTGTCTTTTGCATTGTTTGATTATAGAAAAGTGAACTCGATTGAAAGCGTCGCAGAAATGCGGTGTTTTTTTTGAATATTATATCGAAAAACGCTGGACTTGTGGAAAGTGTTGTGGTATGTGTTTGTGTTGCAAAAAGGAGGTGCAACGCACATGACAACACTTGAAGATTTATACTACGGCAACATCAGTCCGCACGAAAGGTACATAAAGCGCGGTTCGAGAGTCGATCAACTCGTAAAGCTCATATGCAAAAACGAGGAAAGCCTAACGGCAACGCTCACTGAGCAGCAGAAAGAAACTTTCGAAAAATTCAAAGACTGTCAGAGCGAACTGTCGGGACTGACCGAACGAGATGCATTCAGGGATGGCTTCATCCTTGCAGTGCGAATAATGGTTGAAGCAATGGAAGGGTTAGAAACGGTGGATGATATATGAAAAAACTAATAATCCTTCTTCTCTGCTGTGTGGTACTCTTGAGTATGGCGGGATGCGGTATCAACACCGCACCGCCTCCTACAGAGAGTCCGCCGACAACGGTATCGGAAACGGTAATAACAGAAACACCGCTCAAAACAACACCGCCCGTGACGGCAGTAGAGCCGACAGAGAAAGAAAAAGAGCCTGTCCCGACCGAGAGCAAGGATCAAGCAACCGAGCCGACCGGGGTCGCTACAGAGCCGACAACGACACGCCCTACAGAAGAAACAACAACTACAACAAGCGCCGTTGGAGAAAAGTCTACTTCTCCGATCGAGGAAACGGTGTCAAGCACAACACCACAACTTACGGAAGAAGAAACGACGGAAACTGAACCGCACAAGAATGAACTAAAAGCCGAAACAGAATCTCCGAAGGTGACCGAACCAGAGCACAAAGAAAAGCCTGCTCCCTTCGATATTGATCACTGGATCGCATATGCAAGGAGCTACGCCGAAAACAAAGGACTCGTACTAAGCGACACAGCGGTAGATTGCTGGGATAACCCCATCCGAGCAGGTGCACACTGCATTTACCTCGAAAGAGATATTCAAAGCCGACTTGACCGCTATGCAAAGGATGGGGATATCACCGACGTATGGATCTGGGCAGAAGCTATGGGCAACGATCGCTACGACATTTATATCGGCTACGCTTAAAAACAGAATAATTCCAAGCATAAAAAACCGCAAGATACAGCCACTCAATGCAAAACTTTGTTATAACACAGTGCGTATTCTTAACAGATAAATGGAAAAACGAATAGGATAAGTAAGACGGCAACATGATGTTACCATGTTGCCGTCTTTTTGACTTTGTTTGAAATCATTATAAACCGAACCGAATATGGTTCGGTTTATAATGATTTTTGTG
Source organism: Acutalibacteraceae bacterium (assembly GCA_045121655.1). GTDB lineage: Bacteria > Bacillota > Clostridia > Oscillospirales > Acutalibacteraceae > UBA6857. The sequence goes on from JBGVGM010000111.1 coordinate 1,674, forward strand.
TTATAATATATTCATACAGACCATTTATGGTTCGGAGGTGGAAAATTTGCAAAAGATAAAAGGGTCTAAAAGTATAGGATATCACCTGAAAATGCTTCGATTAGAAGCTGGACCTGGGGTAGTTGAACTTACTAGATATATGCAATTATTAGGTTGTGATACCACACGAGAGTGTTGGGTGAAAATTGAAGCTGGGAAACACAATGTATCACCTGAGCAACTCTGGGCCTTCAAAGAAGCATTGCATATATCATATGACAAAATTTTCGAATTTATGGAGGAGAAAAAATGACAGAACACGTTGTAGCTATTTTGTATCACAAGATTCAAGACTCGGACTTTACTAATATGTATGGAATTAAAAAGCCCGCAAGCGGTGGCGGTCAGACTTATATACAAGCGGCAGGATACACCCGTGAAGAGTTAGATAAAATGTTCTCGGATGCAGATGATATTTTTAATACACCCGAGTTTTGGGATAGTGATTCTATTTATCCTAGAAAAAGATATACGTTCCAAGCAACTGTTGTTGGTGGTACGACTACTGCGGATATTGAGCTTTCCCCAAGAACCGGAAGAAAAGATTATCGCATATCAAGACAGAACATCAAATATCGTCACCCTGCATGGCAAACAAGCAATGGCTTCCCGGAACCTAATCGAAATAATAGCGGTGAGTATATTTACGAAAAGAATTATCCCCATATAATTGACAACCTTTTTGTTCTCATTATAAAAACCATTCGAGAAGATGAAACTGTAAAGTTTTATGCTACCTATGTAGATTCCGAAAATCTCCCCTTTGCTTGGCCTTCAGGCGTCGGATTGGAAGATGTTTTTTCTAAAGGCAAACGTCAAGGAATTATTTTCTACGATGAACAATATTTGCGTTTTGTCAATGACAAAAATGCGCCATTTACTATTGGTTCTGCCGCCGATATCGAAATTGGAAACGTTGTTTTACCTACTGATTTTAACGAAACTTCCGATGATGCTGTTGAGTACGCTACTAAGGAAATCTCTCTTACTGTTGATGTTCCCAACATAACGATCATCAAAGTGGAAGCTCCTCAACTGAAGAAAAAGAAGACTCATTCAGAAAGAAGAACAGTAGCTAAAGATGTTAACTACACAAGAAGGCACAAAAATCTCAAGAAGATTGGTGACGTTGGTGAACTTTTGGCCATTGAAGTAGAGAAAAGAAGACTTATTGCCGAAGGTAGACCGGATTTAGCAGATCGCATAGAACATGTTGCACGTACAATTGGCGATGGATTAGGATTTGATATTTTGTCGTTTGAGCAAGTGGGAACAGATTATTGTGAAAAGTATATTGAGGTTAAATCAACGACCGGCGGAAAAAACAAACCGTTTGATATTTCTGCCAATGAAGTCGAAGTGGCCGAAGAAAAAGGACAACAATACTCTGTTTACAGATTTTACGGACTGAGCAGTACAGCAAAAGAAATACGATACTATGAATGTCGCGGTTCAATTAAAGATAATTTCACATTAGAAGCAACTGCTTTTAAAGCCTACTACAAAGGATAAGAGAAAGCGTGGGTCACCCCACGCTTTCTCTTCTTTTTGTCAGAATAATGACATATTCATTAAATCTCTTTGAAAGATTACTATTGTTGCTTCTGAATCTAGAGTATTCTATCGTTCTGTATGTGACATCCCCAAACGAAGAAAACAACTCTATCAATTCGTCCAACGAAAGTAAACCATCTTCACTATAACTGATTATAAACTTGTTGCAATTCATCTCAGTAATCACTTTGGAAAAAGACTCGCGAATCTTTGTTTTTGTACAAAACTTCGAGTGCTGATCCCACCAATCACGCAACCCGCTTTTTCCTATCGTTTCTGGGAAATCCCCTCGTGCAATCGTTTCTAAAATGTGATAATTAGCAGCGTATTGACGCTTCATGTAAGGCGGATCAATATAACATACATCTGCGGTTATAGTAGAAGCGATATCCTCTGCAAACCCTTGAATGACTGTATTCTGTATGTTTCCTTCACTAACGAATTGGATAGGTTTTAATACGATCGCTTCTAACGAATTTGCATTGAATTTGGATAGAAAATAACCATAAGTTCCAGAAATATTTGCCACATCATTAACTGCCATAATCAAGGTGTGTTTTAGAACAGATTCTTCTTCTGATGTTATTAAATCGTTTTCAATCCATATGTTGATTTGTTCTCTAATTGAATCAATTTTTTTGGCATTTTGGGATGTAAAGTATTTTCTACTGGGTGAGCCATTGCTGGGAGTTCCGTCGGGAGAAAACTCGTTAAAGAAATAGCTTTCTTTTCCAGGCAACGAATTCAAATACTCTAATATTGCCTCGTATCCAGATGATTCGGTTTTTCCAATATTTAAGTGTGTTTTGATCTTTTGAAAGGAAGGAGGTGCATCCAACAACAATTGCGTCACCAGGTGATGCTTAGAGTAAGTCATCATATCGGAAGCAATCACACGATATCCTTGTTTTCTCAAAGCGACAGCGACGCTTCCTGTGCCGGACATTAAGTCAACCACGGTTGCATTCAAAGGAGCTTCTTCTGCAAAAACATCCATCAAAACCGGCAGCAATTTTGTCTTATTTCCTATATACCTATACATACAGTTCTCCAATTGCTATTTTCATTTGATTAACCGCATTCAAGTCAGGAAGATTATTAAGTTCATTCGTGATAAGACCTAATTCTTCTTGACTTATATCATACAATTTCAAAACCAAGTTCTCTATTTCCAAATCTAGTTGGCGAGAATAGTTGTTTTGAATTTTTTGTACTAATTGTGCGATTCTTTGACACACTTCCATATTAGAATCATCTGGCTTTCTAATAGGGAGCGAAAAGATGATATCCTTAGTCAAATACGGATGTGATTTCCATTCGTTTTCACCATATTTTTTGAGATAGTAATAGTACATAACTCGCGAATTCAAAACACCTAAATAGTATTCAAGAGGCACAAGATTGTCCTTTTGAATGTAGTTGCACGAATAGATTGTTTGGCTTATGTAGGTGCTTTCATAATCAATACAAGCATATATTCCCAACCCAGTTTTTCTTATCAGCACCTTGGGTGGATAATATAGTTCTGCGCTTTTATAATTGATGCCATCGACGTTTGGTCGTATATATCTAATACCGTCAAAACTATATCGATGTAAATTTTCACCAACATACATTGGAAGGTATCCCGGTTTGTTCGTCGTAGAAATAATCTCGAAAATATTCGATTGATCTACTACTGTGGTTTTACCACAAAACTGGCATGTTTTATATCCTACTTCCAAGTGCTTCTTAGAGTAGCCTTGAACGGATTCACAGTGTTGACATTTGACCACGACTCCGGATTTAGAAATCTCTACACCTCTACCAAAATGGAACAACGATTTCCAATCAATATGCTTGCTGGCGATTTTGTCTAACAAGAATTCTTCTTCTTTGCGAGCATCTATATCGAAAATGTAGTTTTGATTATCCTCAAAACGTTTCTGTAGCACACAGTGCTTTTTTTGGACATATGACTCGAAGAGATCAAGAGAACCTAACAAAAAACTCTTTCGATCGGCGGTATCTAGCCTATAACATTTGGTCGTGCTATTTGATGTAGGCGCACTATTTTTTAAAATGATAATACTCGTTGCCCTGTTAACGTCTGGGAATAGCTTTTCTCCCAAACGAGCAATAACTCTAATCTGCGTATTTTTTACTAAGTGCTCTCTAAGCTTCTTGTTTTCTCCCGAAAAAAGAGAATCGGGTATGATAAATGCTAACATTCCACCTTTATTAGTTAATTTTAAACACAACTCAATAAATAATACATAGCTATCATATTGCCCTGTGTAGAATTCATATCCAGCTTGGGAAAGATCAGCTTTAGAGAAAACTTTCTCAGAACTCCATGGAGGGTTAGCGATTACAAAGGAAAGATTCTGTACGTGGTGACGCCAATAATTAGTTGCAGTTATTCTTTCTGATGGAATAATTGCATTCTTACACATAAATTGATATGCCGTATTAGTGAATGCTTTTTTGTTTTGATCGACTACTCTTCTTTCAATATCCGTTCCTATACAACAAATATTCTGCTTGTGATAAAGGTTAAACTCACGAAAAAATTCTTTAAGCAGTATCCCTTCACCGCAAGCTGGATCCCAAACTGTTACAGGTTTATCAAAAGCCAAAGTTTCTGCATCTGTCTCACTTAACAACAACTTAGCTGTAAATTTTGCCAGCATTTGAGGTGTATACACAACACCATAACCATTCAATGGCATCATTCTTCGTCACCTCCTGCAACATAGCATAAATCTATGCCCTGGCTTTTCAATCGAAGATATCTTTCATAGGAAATAATAACATTTTGCGGCTTGTTTTGCTTATTAACGATAAGTACTTGGTCTTCATCTACCACTCTTTTGAACAGTCTGGCTGCTTGCCCTTTTTGAAAGGATGTGATCCCTTCATATTCGGGGACAAGGATTTTAGATGTTTTATGTTTTGCCATGCTGACCTCCGAGAAATTCTGTTGCTGTATATTATAGCACAAATCATTATATTCGTCAAGTTAATTATTGTTAAAATTATAATTATAAAAGTAATGACTTTTTTCAAAGTAGTTTATTGTCCCCATCTTTCCTCGGTCTTATTCACCTACCTTGACAAAAGTTTCCTGCGTATGGTATAATAAAGGCACCGAGAGATCGGCTGAAAATTGAATAATATGTGCCACGACAGTTACTACTGTCACCCTTTCGTTGGAAAGATAACGATCATCCATTTAGAGTTATAGACTCGTACATACATCGGCACGGAACATTTTTAAGCGAACAATTTTGTTCGCCTGTTTGTGTTTCCGTCTTGATGTATGTGCGAGTCTTTTTGTTTTGCTCTCGCCGTGATTACATAAAAATCGAAAGGTGGAATGCAGATGATTGTATCAAAATTCAGAATCAACGCAAACGAAAGGAGGATCGGATGCAACACAAAAATTTCTTTATGGTTTCCAACCATATCTTTGATTTAGAACTAAAGCCGAGAGACTTCACCGTGTATTGCTGTTTGCTTCGGCATAGCGACAGCAAGGCCGGCTCCTGCTTTCCCTCGCGGAGAGTCATCGCAAAGGAGTGCGGTATGGACAGGAAAACCGTTGACTCTGCCATTGAAAATCTCTCATCCCTCGGTCTGGTAAAAAAGGTTCAGCGGCACCGTGAGGACGGAACAAGGACAAGCAATCTCTACTACGTGGCAAACCTTTTTGGAGTAGAGTAAATCTTTCATCGAGATAGTGTCAAAATTTCCTATCAAGAAGAAAACCCATAGAACAAAACCCAGGAACTACTACAACAGAAAAAAGAGAATAGACAACACCCACGGAGCGCCCGTGTGTCCCCCACAGACCGCCTGTGTGCCGAGGAAAGCCGAGAAGCGAGGAAACACCCGCCAAATAAGAAAACCGCCCGTTTCGGGCGATTTGGAGGCAAGATTGGAACGGCGAAACACGGTGTGAGGTAAGGCAGCTTTCAGGCATTTTCGATGGGTCGAAAATCAAGCAGGAGAAAGAGTCGGGGTCGTAAACGCCTCTCGACTCGGTTCACATCGGACGGCAACGCCGACCGCACAAGGGTTTTCGGAATTTCGGAAGCAAAAAAATATAGGCGCCGCAAACAAGGGCTTGTGCCAGTATACGGTGCCACAGATCCCCAAAAGTGCCGTGTTTAAAGGAAAAACATAGGCGCTGTGAACGGGGTTGTAACAAGAAAGGAGAAAACATCATGGATTATGAATTACTGAAAAAGCGCAGAGAGAAATATCTAAAATTACAGAGAGAATTAGGAGAAGAACAGCATATCGGTCTCGGTTACGTGCTGACTGTTGAAGGAAAGCAGTATCCCGTACTGTCTTGTTTCTCTGTCAGTGAGGATACGGAAGAAGCGAAGGACAAACTGAAATACCTTATCAACGGTCGAAAAAGTTAACAAAACTGTTTCAGCAAAGTCGCTGGACTACTCGACCGAGTTGTGATATGTTGTTGCCGTATCCTATTCGGTTTGATTTGACAGAGCCGCACTCGGCTCGGAAAGGAAACGTGTAATGAAATCAACCGAAAGCAAAAATTTAATAACAGCCATATACTGCCGCCTATCCCAAGAGGATGATCTGCAAGGCGAATCCAACAGTATCAAGAACCAAAAGTTAATACTACAGCAGTACGCAGAACAGCACCGCTTCCCGAACATCCAATTCTACGTGGATGACGGATACTCAGGAGCAAATTTCAACCGTCCCGATTTCAAGCGGATGATGAACGACATCGAACAAGGCAAGGTAGGAATCGTCATCGTGAAAGACCAATCCCGTCTCGGCAGAGATTATCTGCAAACGGGAATGCTGATGGAGATCACCTTCCCCCAATACGATGTTCGATTCATTGCCGTTAACGACGGTGTGGACAGTGCCAACGGTGTCAGCGACTTCTCCGGAATCAAGAATTATTTCAACGATTTTTATGCCCGTGATACAAGTCGCAAGATCAGAGCCGTACAGCGTGCCAAAGGTGAGCGAGGAGAACGAGTCGGAACGACCATTCCATACGGCTATATGAAAGACCCCGACAATCCGAAACAGTATATCCCCGATCCCGAAACTGCGCCTATAGTAAAACGGATCTTCGAGATGTACGCAAGCGGTATCGGAATCGTAAAGATATGCGACAGACTATCCGCCGAGAAGATCATCTGCCCAAGTGTGTATGCCTTTAGGAAAAGCGGTGACAAATCAGGTAATCCCGATTTGAGCAGACCGTATCATTGGGCGCAGAACACCGTCCGCAAGATGCTGTCCAATCAGGAATACGTAGGAGATACCGTAAACTTCAAAACCTATTCCAAGTCCAACAAGCTAAAGAAAAGGTTGAAGAACGATCCCGAAAACATTCTCATATTCAAGGACACCCACGAAGCGATCATCGACCGCAAGACCTTTGAGATGGTGCAACGGCACTTTGCCGGACGGAAACGCCCCGACAAGCAAGGTGAGATGGACAAGTATGCAGGAATCCTTTTCTGCGGTGAATGCGGAAAGCGATTATATCTCCACCGAGGAAAAACCATAAAGCCGGAGAACAACGCCTTCCAATGCGGAGGATTCCAAAGCAGAACAACCGAATGTACTGCACACTATATCCGAGAGAGCGTCCTTGATATCATCGTACTGCACAACCTCAAAACTGTGACGGTCTTCGCAAGAGATAACCCAGACGAGTTCTATGCAATGGCAACACAGAACGGTGAGGAAGAAGCGGAAAAGTTCTACCGCAATGCCAGGATTCAAAAGGAGCAGCTCGAAAAGCGGATCCAAGACCTGGACAACATCATTCGGTGTTTGTACGAGGACAGAGTATCGGGAAGAATCACTCCCGAACGCTATGATTCCATGGCAAACGGATATGAGCAGGAGCAGGCGGAAAAGAAACGAGAACTGCAAGAATTGGCAGAACGAATCAGCGAAGTGGATATGCGAGATCAATGCATACAAGAATTTATCCGCAACGCCAAGCAGTATATCGAGATGCCAAAGCTGACACCCGAACTGCTGCGAGTGTTCATCCGCAGAATAGAGGTGTACGAGAAGTTCGAGAAATATTCCCGAACAGCAGGCAACCCGATCCGCATACACTACGCCTTCCGACTGCCCGAACAGGAAGGCATCCCTGCCATCGAAGTCCTCACACAACCTACTGCAAAAACCGCATAAAAAGTAATAACCGGAAGGTTTTTACACCTTCCGGTTACATACCACCCACCAATTCTCCGTTAAGAACATCACGGAAATGGGTGAGGATTTTTTATGGTGGACTCGAGGAGATTCGAACTCCCGACCCCTACAATGCGAATGTAGTGCGCTCCCAGCTGCGCTACGAGCCCGTGACACTACAATTATAGACGCTTTTGCCCATTTGTCAAGCCTTAA
>JBGVGM010000112.1:0-14706 GCA_045121655.1 Acutalibacteraceae bacterium
TCGTTCGACTTGCATGTGTTAGGCACGCCGCCAGCGTTCGTCCTGAGCCAGGATCAAACTCTCTAAAAATTGTATTAAAACAGCCTGAGCTGTTCAAATCATTTTCAGAGCTTTGTCGCTCATTTCGTCATTGCTGACTTACTTTATACTTCGCTTTTTTTAGCTTCCGTATTACTGTTTGAAAAGTACTTTTTAAACTCTTCGTTTGATAGTCCTCAGACTATCGAATCTCGGGTTCCTTTTCTTATCTCGTTGTTTAATTTTCAAGGTCCAATTGCTATCCTCTAAACTATCCCGTCTCGAAGACAGCTCAAAGAGTATATCACATCAGATATCCTCTTGTCAATACTTTTTACAAAGTTTTTTAACTTTTTTGTATTGATTTTTCTTTTAGGCTTTCTGTTCTTTGCGGAAAGCTCAATTATAATATCATTTTGCACAAGAAAAGTCAAGAGTTTTTGGGCAAGTTTACAAGGTTTTCGAACCACTTTTCCGGGTGTTTTTAAGGCTCTTCAAGGTGGTGTGGTTTGGGGTGTTTAGGGGCACAAGATATAGAAAAAAGGCGGTGCTAATGCGACCGCCAACTACTCATTCTTTATTCTTTTGATGCAATTTTCGATAACAGATTTACGCAAGATGCAATATTCTGTGCAACTTCTACGATGAACATATTAAGAGCTGATAAAACTGCACCGATAAATCCACCCAGAACTGCTCCTGCTATAGTATAAACTGTATCGTCACCAAACCTCGATAAAGTATATCCAATAAATCCGCCTATTATCGCAAGTAAAACAATTTCACATACAGAAACGAATTTAATAACCGAAGTCCAAAATGTTTTTGCCTTTTCATTTGTTTCAGCCAGTCTTTTATTATTTTCTTGAATTGTTTCTAATTCTGTTGTTCTTTCTTTAACTTTTGCTTTCAATAATAGTTGTGTTTCATCGTCTAACTCGCCCCATTTGCTTCTAAGCCACTTAACCTCCCTATCATACACGCTTTTATCTTTAGTAAAATTAATCAAATAAATTTTACCCGCACATACTTCACAAATATCAGTAGCTTCTGTACCTAATAATCTTATTGAAACTGAATCATTTTTTGCCACTCTTCCGCAAATCCTGCATTTCTCCATTTTAACTCATCCTCCAACAATCATAATATCCCGTATCGGGATATTATGATTATACCGTTTTGGTATAATTTTGTCAAGAGCATTCCTATAATTACAGTGAGGTTTAGATTATGAGGTTGAAACAACTGCGAAAGGAACGAGGAATCACTCAGCTTAAATTAGCTATGGATCTCAATATGAACCAGAATAGCATAAGCCGATACGAAACAGGCGACCACGAAGCCGACTACGAAACCCTTATTAAAATCGCAGACTATTTCAATGTTTCAATCGACTATCTCCTCGAACGCACCAACAACCCCAATATCTCCAAATAACAAAACCGCTTTCCTGCAATGAAGAAAGCGGTTATCTTCTTTTTATTATGCCCTCGCCGGGCGGGCATACTTTTCTTGAAAGAAAAGTATCAAAAGAACTTTACTTGTTTTATTACTCTGTGCCGAGTGAATCCAATGACTGCTTCTTAAGGTACGCATTGATAAATCCGTCAATGTCACCATCCATAACAGCATTGATGTTACCCATTTCAAAGCCTGTTCTGTGGTCCTTTGCAAGGGTATAGGGCATAAATACATAGGAACGGATCTGGCTGCCCCAGCCGATTTCCTTCTGCTCGCCCTTGATATCCTCAATCTTATCGAGATGCTCTCTCTCTTTGATTTCAATAAGCTTTGACTTAAGCATACGCATACAAACTTCTCTGTTCTGATGCTGGCTGCGTTCTACCTGGCAGGATACAACAATACCTGTGGGCTCGTGGATAAGACGTACAGCTGATGAGGTCTTGTTAACCTTCTGTCCGCCTGCACCTGATGCACGGTAAACTTCCATCTTGATATCTTCAGGTCTGATTTCAACTTCAACGCTGTCATCGATTTCGGGCATAACTTCAAGAGAAGCAAATGAGGTATGTCTTCTTCCTGATGAGTCAAAGGGTGAAACACGTACAAGTCTGTGTACGCCCATTTCACTCTTAAGGTAACCGTAAGCGTTTTCGCCCTCGATTACAACAACCGCACTCTTAAGACCTGCTTCGTCACCGTCAAGGAAGTCAACGGTTGTAAACTTGAAGCCCTTCTTTGTTGCCCACTGACCGTACATTCTGAAAAGCATCTGGCACCAGTCCTGAGCCTCTGTACCGCCTGCACCTGCGTGGAAGGTAAGAATTGCGTTGTTATTATCGTATTCACCTGAAAGAAGTGTTGCAAGAGTCTGCTTTTCAAGCTCTGCTTCAACGGCAGCTACACTTTCCTCGCAATCGGGAAGAAGGTCAAGGTCTTCCTCTTCGTCTGAAAGCTCAATCATAACAAGTGCATCGTCAAATGCAGTCTTAAGGTCTTCGTACGCCTTGATTTTACCCTTGAGCGAAGCGATTCTCTGAAGCACCTTCTGTGAATTTGCAAGGTCACCCCAGAAATCCTCAGCTGCAGTTTTTTCTTCAAGCTCTGCAACTTCCTTAGCCATAGCCTCAAGACCTAATGCACCTGCGAGTTCATTAAGAGGCTTTTCGCTTTCAAGAAGTCTTAATCTTAATTCTTCAAACTGTATCATTATTACTTTTCCTTTCGGTTGTATTGTTTCGGTTAAGTTTTACGAGTATTACATCTCTGTTCACCTTTACGTGTTTGCAAATTTATCCTTTTATATTATACATATTTATTTTTAAAGGGCAACACTTTAGGAAAATATTTTTTTGATTTTCCTTTAAAAACGTCTCATTCTTTTAAGTTCAATTAGTTTTTCGGGAATACTATTATAATTGCATTATAGATTTTAATAAAAATCTTTCCCCAAACAATTGCAATTGCCGACAAAAACATATACAATATAGCAGTACAAATTTTTATACTATTATACAAGGAGAAATAAATGCGTTATTCAGACTATAAATGCGACGGGTGCGAAAAAGTCTTCACAGATACCGACGACATTGTGGTATGCCCCGAATGTGCCACACCTCAGCACCGTGAATGCTACAACAATAACGGCGGCTGTGTAAACGGCCACCTTCATTCAGAGGGCTTTCAGTGGCAGGGCGAAAAACAGCCCACTGAAAAAATCACCGAAGAAGTAAAAGAAGCTCCCACTGAAACCAAAAACGACCTTATCTGCCCTAACTGTCAGCACCCCAATCCCCACGGCAGTACAGCTTGTCAGAGGTGCGGAATGAAATTTACCGTTTTCGGAATAAATCTCGCTCAGAAGGCTCAGGACCTTGATAAAGAGGAAGACACTCCTGCCCCCATTATCAATCCCGACGCAGAGCCGAAAATGACTCCGCCCTCATATCCGCCGCCATTTACTGTTGGCTCAGGCGAAGACTCCGACAAAGAGCCCTCTCTCCCCTACAACAAGGAGCAGCAGATGGAAAGCTTCCTTTCAAGCACCATCGCCAATGCTTCAGGCTACAACACTGCAGAAAATGGCGAAAATCTTTTCAAGGGCCCCTTCCCCGACGATATGAAAATTGACGGTATTCCCGCCAACACTATGGGCGCTTTTGTTGCAAGAGACTCACACAAGTACATTCATAAATTCAGAAAAATCGCTTCCGGCCAAAAGCTTTCCTTTAACTGGGCAGCATTTTTCTTCTCACCCTATTGGTTCTTTTACAGAAAGCAGTTGAAGCCCGGCATTATCTTTATGACACTTCAGCTTTGCCTGAGTATTATTATGACGCCCACCTCATCAGCTTTTCTTGAGTTTTCAGAATATTTGGCAGGTCTGGATGTTACAGCAATTACTGATGCTCAGGCAGCAGATATTACACTCAGAATGAACGAGCTTATGGCACCCATGATGATTTTTATGGCAGTCGAATTCATCATCAAGCTCTTTGCAGGCTTTCTGGCAAATCCCCTTTACAAAAACTACGCTGTAAATCAGCTCAGAGAAATTGAAGCCGTACCCGACCGCAACCAGAAGCTTACACGTATACTCAAGTTCGGCGGTGTTTCACCTCTTATGCCCCTTGCGGCTTACTTTGCAGAACAAATGCTGATTATGATTGCAGGTATGTTCTTTTAATTCGATTCAAACCGTTCAGTGCTTTTGTATTGAACGGTTTTGTTATTTGCTGTGCTTTATATTTTCTAATGGTTTTTTAATAAAAGCTGTGATATAATACCCTTGGAACAATCTGTAAAAGGAGAGAATAATATGAGAATACTTGTGGCTGAAGACGAAAAGGCCCTTAACAGAATACTTGTAAAACAGTTCACTAAGCTTGGTTACAGCGTTGACAGCTGCTTTGACGGTGAAAGCGTTTTTGATTTTCTCAACGGTGCTACATATGATGCAATTGTGCTTGATGTTATGATGCCGAAGAAAGACGGCTTTACTGTGCTTACAGAAATGCGTCAGCAGCACATCAACACCCCCGTTATTTTTCTCACGGCAAAAACTGAAATCAGCGACAGAGTACACGGTCTTGACCTTGGTGCAAACGACTACCTTATAAAGCCCTTTTCATTTGAGGAGCTTGCGGCAAGGGTGAGAATGATTACCCGTGATTCCGCAGGCAACAGCACAAACACCTTTACTGTGGGCGACCTTACCGTTGACATAAAAAGCCGTGAGGTTAAAAGAGCCGGGAAGAGAATTGACCTTTCAGCAAGGGAGTACTCCATTCTTGAAGCTCTTATCAGAAACGCCGGAACGGTTATGTCAAGAGAAAAAATTGAAAGCAGTGTGTGGAATTACGATTACGAGGGCGGCACCAACGTAATTGATGTTTACATCCGTTATCTCAGAAAGAAGATTGACGATGATTTCGACACAAAGCTCATTCATACCGTAAGAGGCGTTGGCTATGTACTCAGAGAGGAAGTGAACGGATGAAGCATAAATTCGGAAAATCCATCAGTGCAAAACTGAATATCTGGTACACACTTCTGATGTTCGTGCTTTCTGTAGGGCTTATCTTTTCTGTTGTTACGGCAGCACGAATGGCACAGAACTCTCAGGTTCAGCAGGAGCTTGTAAGAAGCGTTGAAAGAAACATTGACGAAATTGAAGTTGAAAACGGACTTCTTGACATTGAATCAGACTTTGCATACACAAACGGCAACACCTACGCAGTTGTATTTTCAGAAGACGGAAAAATTCTGGGCGGCGAATATCCCGAAAGCTTTACTGCAGAAATACCCCTTTCCGAAAAGCAGTTCGAAAAATACGACGGATTTTATGTTTATGACACCAAGATTCAGTTCACCAAGTACGATTACAAAATTGACGGTGAAGACGGAGAGATTATCAGCAGTGAGGTTGAGGGTGCCGACTACTATACTCCCTTTGAGGGAACTCTTGATTTTTACGGTGACGACTGTGAAATCTCCTGCAGAGAGGCGTTTACAATCGCAGTAAAGAAAAGCGGTCTTAACCCCGACAATATTGAAATAATCAATGTAAAAAATTATGAGTATAACGACGATCCCATTTATGAGGTTGAGTTTTACTCTTCAGAAAAGGCATTTGACGATATCTGGGTGCGTGGTGTTACGGCAGTGAACGGTGTTGACGGTATATGGGCGGTGCTTATCCGTCTTGCCCTCATACTTCTTCCCATAATTCTCGTGCTTTCAGTTCTTGTGGGAAGAGTTATTACAAAACGAGCACTTCAGCCGGTGAAGCTTTTAAGTGAGGCCGTTGAAGAAACCCACGACGAAAAGGACCTTACAAAACGCATCAGAATCGACGACGGCGACCCGCTTATTACGGGACTTGCAGAAAACTTCAACGAAATGTTCCGCAGGCTTCAGCTTTCATTCCAGACTGAAAGGCAGTTTTCAGGTGACGTATCCCATGAGCTGCGCACCCCTACGGCGGTTATCCTTGCAGAATGTGAATATCAGCTTTCAAGAGACGAGCTTGACAGCGAGGACAGAGAGAGCTTTGAAACAATTGAAAAGCAGGCGCAAGCAATGAAGCAGCTTATTTCTCAGCTTCTTGAAATCGCAAAAATGGAGCAAAACAGCACAGAGCAGAATTTTGAAAAGGAAGATCTTAGTCTTCTTGTGAATGCGGTCTGTGACGATGCTGAAGCTCTTTCGCAGAAAGGTATTACCCTCACCCGTGATATAGACGAGAATGTGGTGCTTCCTCTTGATATTATGCTGATGACACGGCTTGTTACCAACCTTGTTTCCAACGCCTACCAATACGGCAAGGAAAACGGCAACATCAAAGTCAGCCTCAGAAAAGAAAAGGGCAGAGCACTTCTCAGCGTGGCCGATGACGGAATCGGCATTGACAAAGAGCATCAGGACAAAATCTGGAACCGTTTTTACCGTGTGGATAAAGCACGCTGCAGAGAAGAGGGCTGCTCAGGCCTCGGTCTTGCAATGGTAAAGCAGATTGCACTTATGCACGGCGGTGATGTGTCGCTTGAAAGTGAAATCGGAAAAGGCAGCATCTTTACGGTGGATTTGCCGATTCAATAAAATATAGCTAAAGCAGCCGGACAACAAAATCCGGCTGCTAAAACTTTTTTCAGATTTTTTTGAAAAAGTTAAAAATTCTAATCGTTTTTTAATTTTACCTATGTATTATGTAGGTGTAAACAAAAGAGAGGAACACACAAAACATAACCTCTCAGGTTACAAATAAAAAATACTAAAATAATAAAAAACAAAAAATGAAAGGTGGATAAATCCATGAAAAAGAATCTCAAAAAATTATCATCACTCTCACTTGTACTCGCACTTGTATTTTCACTCTCAGTTTCAGCCTTCGCAGCTGACATCTCAGCAGACAAAGCAAAAGAAATCGCTCTCGGCAAAGCAGGCTACGCAGCGTCAGAAGTTGTAAACCTCAGGGCAAAGCTTGATTACGACGACGGATTAAAGCTCTATGAAGTAAGCTTCCTCGTTCCCCAGGCAGACGGCAGTTACCTCGAATATGATTACGATATCGGCGCAGCAAACGGCAAGGTTTACGACTACGACGTTGACAGAGAAGGCAGAGCAAACGTAAAAGCAGAACCCAAGGCAGAAGCAAAGCCCAAGGCAGAAGTTAAAAATGTTGTAAACGGTGGCGATATAGGTCTTGCAGAAGCTAAGAAGGCAGCTCTCGCTCACTTCGGAGTTAAGGAATCAGAAGTTAAGTTCTACGAAGCAAGAAGAGAATACGATGATGGCGTTCTCGTATACGACCTTGCTTTCGCAAAGGGCTACGATGTTAAGTACTCCTGCGAAGTAGTTGCAGCGAACGGCTTTGTAAAAGACGCTGAAAAGGAAGCAGTAAGAGGCTTCGATGTTATCGAACTCTTCTTTGAAATCCTCTTCTTCTCACTCTTCAAGAGATAACTCAAAACAAAAAACGCTGAATAAGCTGCATATAAAAAGGGCTGTAAAAACCTCGGTTTTTACAGCCTCTGCTTTTCTTAATATGTGATTGTCCATTCTTCGTCAAGGTAGCCTTCAAACTGAGCGCTGCCGCCGATGCCGAAAACCTTTGCTTCACCGTCACCTGTCATGGGAAGGTGATTCTTCATATGAATAAGCTTACCGTCTTTGTCAACAGTTATCCGCATTGTTGAACCGGGATAGTTCATATTTGCCTTTGTGATGTTTACAATACTGGGAAGGCCAAGGGATTCGATATTAAGGAAACCAAGTGAGCCTGCATTATGAACGGGAACAGGATTTTCGCCTGTTGTGCTTTCAGCAATAAGGTTGATTGTGTAAACAGTGTTGTCGCCCTGCTTTTCTGCCTTAGCTGAAGAAACGCCTGCACTTGTAAGAGTGAAGTTGTTGTTTTCGGGAGGTACTGCAGAAAAGGGTGTAAGCTGTTCGCCCTTTGAGTTTACTGCGTTTCCGTTTGTGAAGACGATTGTTTCCTCAGGAACAGCCTTAGAGGTTACACCGGTTATGATTTCGTTGATTTTTTCAACTGCTGAGGGAACTGAGCAGTCAACAACCTTTACAACAACGTTGAGCTTTCTGTCTGCAGTGAAGTCGGGGGTCTGCTTAAGAGTATTAACTGCGTTTGCAACTCTTGAAACGATTTCGTCTGTACTGAGTTTACTTACGTCTTTGTCGTTATTTGCAGAAGGAGCAGCTGTTACATCGCCGGCCGAGGGAGCTGCAGAGGGAGCCACCGTTACATCGGGTGAAGGAACAGTAGGCAGAGTTGTGGGCGCTGTACCCGGCTGAGTTGAGGGAACAGTGCTTACAACCGGAGGCGGTGTAGTCTGCGATGCAAGCTTTGACTGAGCACGTCTCTCCTTATAAATGCCAAGTTCGAAGCCCATTACGAAAAACCATATTGCAAGAGCTGCAGCTATGGCAATCTTTACTTCTTTTTTCATTTTTTTCTACTCCTTTAAAGGTAACATTACTATAATTCACAAGTGTAAAATTTGCTACATATAACATACTCAATTTTACGGCTTTTGTCAAGTGAAAGAGGTACAATTAATAAATAATTAACGGAGAGAAAACATAAGAATCAATATCCTCACCTATTAAGAAATATTTGCCTTACGGACAAATATTGACAAAATAATGCAGAAATAATATAATGTAATCAAGCAGAACAATGCGTCAGTTCTGTAAAAAATTTAAGAAAGAAGGTGCCGACATGAAAGAAATCATTTTCTGGATGGCGGTGACTGTCCTGCTCTCAGTAATTGAGGCGGTGACTGCTAACCTTGTAACGGTATGGTTTGCCGTGGGTGCCTTCGGTGCGGTAATAGCCGCAGCGGCAGGTGCCACAGCTTCTTTACAGGTTGCGGTTTTTGTCATACTGTCTGCAGTAAGTCTTGCTCTTACCAGACCTATAATGAAAAAGGTCACTAAAAAAACAGGCGAGGCTACCAACGCAGATAAGGCAATCGGTGAAATCTGTATCGTTACTGAGGACATTGACAACGATATGTCAACAGGTGCAGTTTCCTGTCTCGGTAAAATCTGGACAGCGAGAACAACGGACGGTACTGCCGTAAAGAAAAGTGAAAAAGTCAGGGTTACTAAAATCGACGGCGTAAAGCTTATAGTTGAACCCGTCAGCGTAAACGCAGAATAATTTATAAAGGAGAACAGACTATGGAATTCATTATCCCTATTATCATTTTACTTGTAATAATTTTTCTTGTAACAAACATCAGAATTGTTCAGCAGGCAAAGGCTGTTGTTGTTGAACGTCTCGGTGCTTACAAAGCAACATGGGGCGTTGGTCTTCACTTCAAGATTCCTTTCATTGAAAGAATCGCAAAGACTGTTTCCCTTAAAGAGCAGGTTGTAGACTTCCCGCCTCAGCCCGTTATTACAAAGGATAACGTAACAATGCAGATTGACACAGTTATCTATTTCGAGATTACAGACCCCAAGATGTACACCTACGGTGTTGAGCATCCCCTTACAGCAATTGAAAACCTCACAGCAACAACTCTCCGTAACATCATCGGTGATCTCGAACTGGACCAGACTCTTACCTCACGCGATATTATCAACGGTAAGATGAGAGCAATCCTTGACGAAGCAACTGACCCCTGGGGCATCAAGGTAAACAGAGTTGAGCTTAAGAACATCATTCCCCCGAGAGAAATTCAGGACGCAATGGAAAAGCAGATGAAGGCTGAACGTGAACGCCGTGAAGCAATCCTCAAGGCTGAGGGTGAAAAGAAGAGTGCTATTCTTCTTGCAGAAGGTGAAAAGGAATCTGCAATCCTTCGTGCTGACGCTCAGAAGCAGGCTCATATCCTTGAAGCAGAAGGTGAAGCTCAGGCTATTCTTCAGGTACAGCAGGCTACTGCTGAAGGTATCAGACTTCTCAACGAAGCAGGAGCTTCCGATGCAGTAATTCAGCTCAAGGCTCTCGAAGCTTTTGCTGCAGCTGCAGACGGCAAAGCAACAAAGATTATTATCCCCTCAGAAATCCAGTCCCTTGCAGGCCTTGCAACATCACTTACAGAAATTGCAAAAGAAAAGTAAAAAAACAAAAAAGCCCTTCGGGGCTTTTTATTTTTTGGAGTGTGGAGTGTGAAGAGTGGAGTGTGGAGTTGCGGTCGCGGCTTTACACTGCAGTAAATATCAAGATGTATTCCGCAAAGTCAGCTTGTTTATCAAGGGTAAAGAGTCGATTGTAATGCGGACGACCGATGGTCGCCCCCTACAGTGTAAAATTGTTAAGCCGATTGATTGGTAGGTAGAATTTAACTCCTATTACTCTGTAAAGGTGGATACAATCGGAACGAAGTGACCCTTAACTCCACACTCCACTCTTCACACTCCACTCTCAAAAAAATCTCCGCACTTTCGTGCGGAGTAATTTTTTTGTTTACGCTTTGCCTGCACAGCCGAGAACTGTTTCAATCTTGTGTGAAACAACGCCTTCAATTGCATCTCTTGCGGGTGTGAGATACTGTCTGGGGTCGAAGTGCTTGGGATTCTCTGAGAAGTGCTTTCTTACTGCAGCTGTCATTGCGATACGGATATCTGAGTCAACGTTGATTTTGCAAACTGCCATTGATGCAGCTTCACGAAGCATTTCTTCGGGGATGCCGATAGCATCGGGCATTTCGCCGCCGTAAGCGTTGATTGTCTTAACGTCTTCCTGGTTAACTGATGAAGCACCGTGAAGAACGATGGGGAAACCGGGAAGCTTTGCTTCGACTTCCTTAAGAATGTCGAATCTGAGCTGGGGCTTCTGACCGGGCTTGAACTTGTAAGCACCGTGGCTTGTACCGATTGCAATTGCAAGTGAGTCAACGCCTGTTCTTGTTACGAAATCATAAACCTGAGCAGGATCTGTGAACTTTGCATCTTCTTCGCTAACGTTTACGTCGTCTTCGATACCTGCAAGCTGACCGAGCTCGCCTTCAACAACAACGCCGTGAGCGTGTGCATATTCAACTACCTTCTTTGTGAGAGCTACGTTTTCTTCGTAGGGAAGGTGTGAACCGTCGATCATAACTGATGTGAAGCCGCCGTCGATGCAGCTCTTACATGTTTCAAAGTCGGGGCCGTGGTCAAGGTGAAGAGCGATGGGAAGACCTGTTTCTTCTGCAGCAGCTTTTACCATAGCTACAAGGTAGCCGTGTGAAGCGTACTTTCTTGCACCTGCTGAAACCTGAAGGATTACAGGAGCGTTGTTCTTCTTTGCAGCTCTTGTAATACCCTGGATAATTTCCATATTGTTTACGTTGAATGCACCGATAGCGTAGCCACCCTTGTATGCATCCTCAAACATCTTTTTTGTTGTTACTAATGCCATGATGAATTACTCCTTTTTGTTTTAGTATTTCTATGAAAGTATACTCCATTAAGTTCCTGATGTCAAGTTAAATTCATCAGGACTGCGGTGTATACGAAATCATGAAGCAGTGTGAACGGATTTTTCCTTCGAGAACCTTGATTCTGAATTCGTTACCCGTAATAATTGTGCCGCCTACATTGATTGAGGAAACGTAGCCGATATCCTCTCTTACAGCCTTATCGTGAGTTACAATTGTAAGCCAGGTTGCAGGGTCCCCTGTAAGGTCAACGGAAAGCTTTTCTTTTACAATAGCCTTAAGGTCGTCGCTTGTGATTGTGAATACGCTCTTATAGTTGCTGTCGAGATAGTCGCCGTAGCTCTTTCTGCCGCCTGCAAGATAAGGCACTGTTGCGCCGATACCCTTGCCCCATACGTTGTAGTAAGAGGTTGTAACGCCTGCGCTCATTGCATGGAAGGGAGTTACCGCGACGTCATTACCGTAAGCTATGTAGTAGCCTGTGTTCATAACATCGTCAACCACTCTGTAGCAAAGCTCTGAGGGAGTTTTTCC
The DNA here is from genome assembly GCA_045121655.1 of Acutalibacteraceae bacterium. Lineage (GTDB taxonomy): Bacteria > Bacillota > Clostridia > Oscillospirales > Acutalibacteraceae > UBA6857. The sequence continues at coordinate 11,907 of JBGVGM010000112.1, forward strand.
GTAAGAATGGGCATCCTCTGAGAGATTATAGTTGTTATACTTTGCAAAGGTATAAAGAGCAATCGCCTGAGCCTTGAGAGCCTCGTAGCTGAATGAAGAGCCCATTTCGCTTTCGAGAGCCGAAGCAAGGTATTCTCTTGTATCGTAAAGTGAACCGTTATAGGTGATTTTGTCGGGATACTTTTCGCCCGTTACAATTTTTGCATTGGGCTCGTAATAGTAGTGAGCAAGAATTTCTGCCGCTGTCCAGCCCTGCTGAGCAAGATAGTTTGCACCCACCTGACTCATACCTACGCCGTGGCCGTAGCCGAAAACATAGAAGGTGAAAAGACCCTTAGTTGACGGTGTAAGAGGCATTGTGGTTTCGGGAGCTGAAATGTCAACTGCTGTTGACTGTGTAACACCGCCGGGCTGAGTGGGAATTGTTGTTGAAGAAGCCGCAAAGGGGTCGGTAGTGTTATTCACGTCTGATGATGGCGGCACAAAAGCCGAGGGATTTGTGCCGAGAGGCGGGAGAGTTGTTGTAGTAGGCTCATCATTCATAAGGTGAACGAAAAGCGCTACGGGGATTATTATTGCAATTGCAAGAACTATTCCTGCAAAAATTATCATATTTTTTGAAAGCTTTTTCTTTTCGGGCTCTTTTTCTTCATCTTCACTGTCGCTTTCGTTTTCAGCTTCGTTTGAGAAAAGAAGCTGCGCACGCTGAGTTACTGTATCGCAAAGAAGTGCTACTGCGTGAGGAAGAAGCAAATCGAGGTCGTCGGGGTTTGAGGTGCTGAGCTTTTTCGCCTTTGCAACACCCTTATCTACAACTGCAACGTAGGTGAAGTAAATCTTATTGCCCTCATCGTCGTCAACGGAGTAGATTTCGGAAATTGCCGCACCGAAGTTTGCTCCTGCGTTGAGCATTGCATCTCTTGCCTTGCCTACAAGCTTTACGGATTCGCTCTGTGAGGTTGCCTCCTCTTCGGATTCCTCTGTTTCGGGCTCGTCCAGAATTTCAACAAAGGACGCTACGTTTGTAAGAGAGGGAATCTCGCTATAAAGACTGTAAATCCACATTGTAGCTTCGCTGGTTACAAGAGCCACCTTGCGTTCACTTTCAGAAAGTGTTTTTACAAGCTTTGCCACACTCTTTGAGAAGTCGTAGTCGGGCATTTCAATGCTGTCTTCAGCCTCTTGGGCTTCTGCCTCTGCAGTACCTGTTTCCATAAAGCTGCAAAAGCCCTGAAGTACAGTGTCAATACGCATAAAGTCAAGGGGCATAAAGGTAAGTGTGCCTGAAAGAGCCTTTACGGTAAAGCCGCTGTAAAGTCCGTCCATTGTGCGGTAGCATACTGCACCAGCGGGCAAAAGAGCGTGGGATTTAAGATCAGCTTCGGTAAGGCTGCCGTCTGAATTTTTAGAAGCAAGTCGGAAAAGCTCCTCGTCAGCTTCAGAAGCACCGCAGAGTTCCTTAAGGAAGGTTTCCTTAAGCTGATTGTAGTTTACCGTTTCACTTGCGACTATAATATGCTCGCCTTTTTGCAGAGCTTCAGCTGCACTTTTTAAAAGCTCCTCGTAGTTTTCATAGTCCGTATCCTCGCAAAGGTTGTATTTGTCAAGAGTAAGACAAATTTTATAAACAGCGTCCTCTGCGTAAGGGGCAACATTTTTTAAAGTTAATAGCTTTATCATCTTTTTCCTCCTGTTTTCAGTGTAAGCTGTGAGTATTTATCAGCTCACTTCCCACTGAAACGCATTTTTATAAGGATTGGTTTTGCCTTTTTTGTTGTACCACGCCTGGGGGTATCTGGGGTTTGAATTCACTGTAGCTCTGCTTACGTCAACGTCAGTGCTTTCCCCCGGTCTTACAAGTCTTGCAACAACAACAAAACGTGCGTCGGTAAACTCGTGAGAGCAGGTTGAAAGGGTAAGCAGCTTATCCGTAGGAAGAACGTCTACGCCTGTGTCATAAAGGCTTCTTTGTGAAAGCTCGCTGAGGTAGGCTGAGAAATTCTCCTGAGTTGAAAGCTGAGTGAAATAATATCTGAAAATATAACCGTTATCGTCTTTGGTGTAGGCGTTGGTTACAATAGCCGCAATCACCTTCCAGCTGTAATCCTTATAAAGAGTGTTGAAGGTAATAACCGGCGCTTTTTTGAAGCCGTCAATAGATTTATAGGCATCAAGCGTACCGAAAATCGTTCCGTTATTCATATGGTGGCCGAAAATTACGGTATTCTGGTCAAGGGGTTCAATATTGTTGAGATGGGTTACAAAGGGACAGCCGTACTTTGTTTTCTGAAGATAGAAATTCTTTTCGAGATACTTCTTGTCGTCCTTTGCCTGAACAACAGGAAGATTCAGATTTACGCCGTCAGCACTGAGGTAGCCTACAAATTCGGGGTTTGTTGCGTAAAGCTTTGCGTATTTCACCTGCATACCGTCGGGGAAAACCACGTTGGGATATTCCTTTTTGATTTTCTTCCACTGCTGTTCAGGAGTAAGCTCCTTGTCTTCTTCAGGCTTGGCAGGATTGTTTTCCTTTTCATCAATGATAAGGTCGGAAACCTCTTCCATTACACTGTCGTTCTGTTTTGAAAGACGCCACTCGTTTACAAGCATACCTGAAGAAATAACAATAGCCACAAGAGATACCGCCAAAACAATTCTTCTTATAATCTCAGATGTTCTGAGTTTTTTATTTACCTGTGCCTCTTCGTCTTTCTCTTTTTCAAACAGAATTTCGTCCTCGTCGCTTATATCCATCTGCGAGCCGTTTACCTTTTTATACTCAGGCATTTTCATTTTCTTC
>JBGVGM010000113.1:0-2571 GCA_045121655.1 Acutalibacteraceae bacterium
TGCAAGGGCGGTGATTTAATGGCGAATAAAATAGCCTTTGTACCGCTTTTGAGTAAAGTTCAGGAATATATCTCCACTAACTATGCAGCTTCTCTTTCGGATAGCAGAAAGTTTGGTCAGTTGAAACCTTATATTGAAAAGTATTTGAGAGATAACGGATATGCGGTTGAAGGTATGACAACAAATGAGCTTGCAGATAAGTTGTACTGTGAAATGGCAGAGTATTCTGTTCTTACAAAATATCTTGGCAAAGATGAAATTGAAGAAATCAATGTCAATGGTTGGGACGATATTGCCATCACTTACACAGATGGTCATATTGAGAAGGCTACTGAGCATTTTTATAATCCAACGCATGCCGTAGATATTGTAAAAAGACTCTTACACCACAGTGGTATGATTATTGATAATGCAACACCAATGTCGCAAGGTCATTTGCCGGGAAACACCCGTATAACCGCACTCAAAGAACCACTTGTTGATGATGACAGAGGTATCAGCGTATCTATCCGTCTTTTGCATCCTTCACGTGTTAATCGTGAACAGTTGGTTGCAGGCGGTAACGCAACACAAAAGATGATAGACTTCCTTTGTATGTGTTTAAGATACGGCGTTTCTTTCGTCGTAGCAGGTGCAACTTCTTCGGGTAAAACTACCTTGCTTAACGCCTTGCTAACTTCAATTCCCGACAATAAGCGTATATTTACCATCGAATCTGGTTCTCGTGAGTTGTCCTTGGTTCGCACAAAGGATGGAAAGGTTGTAAATAATGTAGTCCATACACTTTCGCGTCCATCGGATAATGAAGCCTATGATATTACCCAAGAAGATTTGGTTGTGGCTTCACTTCGATTTAATCCGGATATCGTTGTTGTAGGCGAAATGCGTGATACTGAAGCTTATTCAGCAGTTGAAGCATCACTTACCGGACACACGGTAGTTTCGACTGTTCACGCTTCGGCGGCTGATGCTGCTCATATGCGTTTAGCACTGCTTTGTCAAAAGAGATTCCCCATTAACTTTAACACCTCTCTTATGCAGGCGGGTCAGGCTTTTCCTATTGTGGTCTATGCCCATAAGTTGGAAGATAATTCCCGAAAGATAATGGATATCTCTGAGTGTGTAATTGACTCTCACGGAGAAAGACAGTATAGAACGCTATTCCGTTATAACATCACTAAAAACGAGGTTAAGAACGATAAGTTCGTAATTGACGGCTACTTTGAACAACCTGAGATTATGAGCGACCATCTCAAGCAAAAGCTATTGCAGTTTGGTGTGCCGCAAAGCACGCTGAATAAATTTTTGGCGAAAGGAGCTGATTATGATTGTTCTTTCCTATAATTTCATCAGTTCTCTTAATTGTGGGTATTGCTCTGTTGATGAACTTTACCCCCGAAAACGTAACGGATGATCTCATTGCAATCATTACGCCCAAAGACAGCCTTAGAGATAAGGTGCGTGCTATTCGTGGCAACAAGAAAAAGCACGGCATTTATAAGAACCTAATCAAAATGAAGACGGCTCTTGCTGTTACGGGCAAATCCAAGCAGTTTTCTATTGCTTGCTTCCTTTCTCTTGTTGGTTTTGCGGGAGGTATGATATTGTCGATTGTAATTGACAACGTATTCCTTTTACCGGTGTTGTCAGTAGCTTTTGCAATGCTCCCGTTCTTCTATACCACAAGTACGCTTTCTTACTATGAAAAGCATACGAAGGAAGAACTTGAAACATCTCTTTCTATTATCACCACTTCTTATATGAGAAATGATGATATTCTCTTGGCAGTTCGTGAAAATATTAAATATATCAAACCGCCTTTGCGTGAAGTTTTCTTGGCGTTTGAAGGCGATGCAACTGCAGTATCATCTAATATCAAAAGAGCGTTATACAACCTCAGAGAAAAGGTTGATAATGAAATCTTTAGAGAGTGGTGCGATACGCTGATTCAGTGCCAGGATGATAGAACTTTGAAAGATACCTTGCAGCCTGTTGTTGCCAAACTTACTGATGTACGTGTTGTAAACAGTGAACTTAAAACAATGTTGGCTTCTGTGAGAAATGAGTATTGGATGATGGTTGCCCTTGTTGTTGGCAATATTCCTCTCCTTTATGTTCTCAACAAGGATTGGTTCCATACTCTCTTATTCACAACTGCAGGTAAAGCAGTTTTAGGTGTGTGCGGAATTGTAATCTTGATTACTGCATTGTTTATGATGAAGTTCACTAAACCCATTGAATATAAAAGATAAGGAGGTTAATAGAATATGATTCAAGCTATTGTGGGTGCTCTTTGCGGAGTAGCCCTTTTTTATATCCTTGCTGATCTTTATGCAATACCGTATCTTAAAACCTCCAAAGCAGTCGAGAACCTTTCTAAGCAACAGAAAGACAAGACATCAGGACTTGACGTTTGGCTGAAAAGCCTTGCCACCTGGTTGTCAAAGCACTTAAAACTCAACGAGTTCAAGCGAGCACAACTTGAAGCAGATCTACGAACCGCACAAATGGATATCAGTCCGGAAATGTTCAAGGCAAATGCGATTGTTAAAGCACTTATTATCGGTGTAT
>JBGVGM010000114.1:0-18112 GCA_045121655.1 Acutalibacteraceae bacterium
GACGGAAAAAACAAAGAAAATATTAAAAATCATCGGCATTATTTTGGCAGTGGTTTTGACCATTGATATTATTTCAATGATATTGTATTTCTTTGTTTTGGGCACACCTAATTAAGCAGCAAGACAAATTCCAATTTATCGGGCTGTTTTGAGCGATTTCAATTTTCGACAAAAACAAGTTGTAAACACAAAAAATCCCGTTCGTATCAACGAGCGGGATTTCAGCTTGTCGAAAACTCTTTTTTCGACAAGCTGAAACCGACAGAAATACTTGTCGGTTATTTTTCGTTACAGGGGTAAATTCTCTTGACAGCAAAAAGGCAGAGATATATAATTTATTCAAAGAAATAACTCGGGAGAAATACTATGGGAAAATTCAGATGGGCATATATCGGCTCGGGCAGCATCGCTTATTCAACAGCAAAAAGTATTGTCAAAGGTGACCACGAAATTACTGCAGTGTACAGCCGTACATATAAAAAGGCGGTGGACTTCGCTGAAAAGTTCGGTGCAAAGGTATACGAAAGCTTTGAAGCTTTACTTTCAGAGGGGAATTTTGACGGCGTTTATATTGCAACGCCCCATACCTCTCACGTGGAGTATGCGGTTGCCGCACTGAAGGCACATAAGCCTGTACTTTGCGAAAAGCCTGTAGGCGTTTCAGTAAAAGACGTTGAGCTTCTTATTGAAACAGCAAAGAAAAACGACACCTATTTTGCTGAGGCTATGTGGACCTGGTTTTCGGATACGGCACTTACTGTTAAAAAATGGGTGAATGACGGAAGAATCGGCAAGGTTGAAAAAGTTGAAATTTACCACTGTTTCCCGGGTATGAGTATGAAAAAGGATTCCCGTGTCCGTGACCCTATGACAGCAGGAGGAGCACTTCTTGATATAGGCATTTATCCTATAACCTACTGCTACAATCTTTTTGGATATCCCGATAAAATCACTTGTGAAGGCACTCTTGAGGACGGTATAGACACTAAGGAGAAAGTTACTCTTACTTACGGTGAGCTCAACTGTGAGCTTTATATGAGCCTTTATTACCTCAAGGAAAAGTGTGTTATCAAGGGCGAAAAAGGCACAATCCGTCTGCCGGGAGTTTTTCACGCAGCACCTTTGGCGGTACTTCTGAAAAAGTTTTCTGTTGAGCCCGGTTTCGGAAAAACTACCTACCTCAACGAATTTGACAGATGTGCAAAGGAAATAAGAGAAGGCAGAAAGGAATCAGCTTACATACCTTTTGAGGCTACTTTTAGCACTATGAACATTATGGACGAATGTCGCAAACAGATGGGATTAAAATATCCCTTTGAAAAGTAAAATTTGGTTTGACTTATGGCATAATAAGTGCTAAAATCGTATAAGAAAAAATTGGGAGGAAAACCTATGAAGAATTACGATGTAATTATAATCGGTGCAGGTAACGGTGGTCTTACTGCAGCTGTAACCTGTGCAAAAGCAGGGCTTTCAACGCTTCTGCTTGAAAGACACAACATTCCCGGCGGCTCAGCGTCTTCTTTTGTTAGAGGCCGTTTTGAGTTTGAACCATCACTTCACGAGCTTGCAGGTGTTGGTGACCCCAGCGAGGTTGGCTCGGTTGAGGATATGTTCAACCGCTTTAAAGCTGACGTAAAATGGTGCAGACACGACTCAACCTTCCGTCTTGTTGTACCTGCAAAAGAAGGGGACAAAGACGCTTTTCTTAACGAGGACGGCGTAATGGTAACAGTTGACGCGCGTATGCCCGTTGGCTTTGAGGAGTTTTCAAGAAAGCTGGACGAGCTTGTGCCCGGCTCATACGAAAGCTGCAGAGCAGCATTCGACCTTGCAATAAAGCTGTTCAATGCTTTTGAATGCCTTGACAATCCCGCTAAATTACCCTCTTGCCTTAAAGATGTACCCGACATTATGCGTATGGTTTCACATACAATGAAGGAATCTCTTGATGCTCTGGGTATGCCCAAAAAGGCTCAGGATATTTTCAATACATATTGGTGTTATATGGGCTCACCTGCGTCGCAGTTTGACTTCCTTTACTACCTTACAGTGCTTTACAGCTACGTCAAAAACGGAACAGGTGTTCCTCACCTGAGAAGCCATGAACTGAGCCTTGCTCTTGACAAGGTTATCCGTGACAACGGCGGTGACATCTGGTACAACTCAGAGGTTACAAAGGTTATTATGAAGGACGGTAAGCCTGCAGGTGTTGTAATCAACGGCGAAAAGGAGGTTTACGGAAAGTACTTTATCTGTAACTCATCACCCAACAGAGTGTGGAACGATCTTGTTGAAAAGAAGGATATCCCCGAAAAGCAGCTTAAAATGCTCAACACAAGAAAAATTGCCTGCACTCTTACAACTGTTTACCTCGGTATGAATAAGACCAAGGAAGAGCTTGGAATCACCGACTATTCAGTGTTTATTGCACCCGACTCAGACTCAGACAAGCAGTATGAAGCCTGTCAGGATTTCTTCGGTGGCTTCTGTATTATCAACTGCCTTAACGAAATTATTCCCGACTGTACTCCTGAGGGCACAAGTCAGTTGTTCCTTACAACAATGACCTTCGGCGACGTAATGAAGGATATCAGACCTCAGGATTATAAAAAGTTCAAGACAAAGGTTGCAAAGCATCTTATTGAGCTTTGCGAAAAGGCACTTAACATTTCAATCACACCCTATATTGAAGAAATTGAAATTGCTCTTCCGCCCACATTTGCACGTTATCTTAACACACCTTACGGCACACCATACGGCTATATGCTTCAGAAGTGGGACAGTATGATTCCTAGAACCGTACAGTTTGAGCAGGATCAGCCTTTTAAGAACTTCTTCTTCTGCGGTGCTTCTCAGGAAAGAGGCGACGGTTACGGCTGTGCATATTACAGCGGTGAAAAAGCAGGCGGACTTGTTGTAAAAGCACTTAAAAAGGAGGGTAAATAATATGGCAAGCATAAAATCACTTAAAGCAAAAAAATTCCTGCCTATGCTTAAAGAGAGACAGGAAAGATTCAACAGCGGAAATGCTGAGCTTGTTAAAATCGACGATAACGCTACAGCTCTTGCAAAAGCCCTTCACCCCAAGCGTCAGTATCTTAAAATTGAAGCCGTTACTGAAAGAGGAGAGGATACAAAAAGCTTTACTCTTGTTCCTAATAAAGAAAAAGGCACAACAGCTCTCGCATATTTCGGTGCAGGTAAGTATCTCACCGTTTTTGAAACAATCGAGGGTATGCCTATAACAAGAGCCTACTCAATTTCATCTTCACCCAAGGATTCTCTTGAGGGCAAGTATGTGCTTACAATCAAGCTTGTTGAAGGCGGCCTTATGTCAAAATATATCTTTGATACCTGGAAGGTAGGAACTGAGGTTGAAGTTTCAGCTCCGTCAGGCAACTTCGAGTATCAGGAGTTAAGAGATGCTAAAAAGGTTATCTGTCTTGCAGGTGGCAGCGGTATCACTCCATTTGTTTCAATGGCTAACGCTATCAAAGACGGCGATGAAGATTTTAAAATGACTCTTCTTTACGGCAGCCGTAATTATGACAACATTCTCTTTAAAGACGAGCTCGATGCTATAGCAAAGGAATGTGACAAAATCAAGGTTGTTCACGTTCTCAGCGACGAAGCAGAAGAAAAAGAAGGCTCTGAAAAGGGCTTCATTACTGCTGAGCTTATTAAAAAGTACGCACCCGAAAATGAGGAATATTCAGTATTTATCTGCGGACCTCAGCAGATGTATGACTTCCTTGACGGTGAACTTAAAAAGCTGGGCAAAGAGAAAAAATATATCCGTCACGAAATGTTCGGTGAATTTCATAATCCTGCTTCACAGAGCGACTATCCCGAAAATGTACCCGAAGAGGTTAAAATCACCGTTACAATTCAGGATAACACATATACAGTTACAGGCAAAACAGGTGATTCTGTTATGCAGACACTTGAAAAGAACAAAATTGCAGTTCCTGCCCGCTGCCGAAGCGGTGAGTGCGGCTTCTGCCATTCCCATCTTCTCTCAGGTAAGGTTTATGTACCGAAGGCACTTGAGTACCGCAGACTTGCAGACTACAAGTTCGGTTGTATTCATCCCTGCTGTTCATTCCCGCTTACAGACCTTGTAATCAACGTACCTGTAGCAAAATAAGTAAAGTAAAAAAGCTCCGAACTGATAATTCGGAGCTTTAAATTCTGGGTTGCAGTTTCTGTGTTTTTTGCAATCAGTTGCAAATCAGTTCACTATATGGTATAATTAAAGAGAAAGGAGAGAATGCAGATGAAGCTCGTTCATAAAGTTACCAAGGACAAAGAAAAGCAGTACTATACCGTACCTTTTTCTGTGCCCGAAAATGTTGTGAAAATAACGGTAAGCTACGATTATTTCCGTCCTACCAAGGGTATGCTCGGCGACCTTAAGCCGTCAAACACCATTGATATTGGTTTAATGGACGAAAAAGGTAATTTCCTCGGCTGGTCAGGCAGTGCCCACAGAACTATTTCCGTCGGCGAATTTGAAGCTTCGGCTGGTTATCTTACTCAGCCCATAAATAGCGGAGAATGGAAAATAATTGTGGGTGCGTATCACGTTCTGCCTGAAGGTGTTGAGGTCACATATGACATTGAGTTTGAATATAAAGAAGAGGTTCTTCTTTTCGGCGATCTGCATATTCATTCAAACGCTTCGGACGGTCAGTTTTCTGCGTATGAACTGGGTATGATGGCAAAGGATAAAAAGCTTGACTTCATAGGTCTTGCTAACCACAATAATTTTGCTGAAAATCTTCATCTGCCTCATATAGACGGCGTCACCTTTGTGCCGGCCGTTGAATGGACTCACTATAACGGACATATGAATTTTTTCGGTGTGCCTGCACCTTTTGAAAATTCCTTTATTGCCAACAGCAAAGACGAGATGAACGAAATCATTTCCCACACAAGAAGCCTTGGTGCGGTAATTTCCGTTAACCACCCTAAATGTCCCATTTGTCCGTATAAATGGAATAACGACAATGCTTTTGATATGATGGAGGTCTGGAACGGTCCTATGAGGCCTTCAAACGAAAAAGCTGTGGAATGGTGGACTTTTCTTTTAAGGCAGGGCAGACACATTCCCATTGTGGGCGGAAGTGATTATCACAAGCCAAAACAGTTTGCAAAGCTCGGGAGCCCTGTAACTGCTGTTTATTCCGAATCGAGAAGTGCGGCGGATATTCTCCACGCTGTAAAAAACGGTAAAGCCTATATTACCGACAGCGTTGACGGTGTTAAGCTGAAGCTCACCTACGGCAGCTACGTTATGGGACAGACAGCAGAACACAACAAAAACGCGTGGCTTCAGATTGATTCAGATGCAGAAAAGGTTACCGTGGTAACTGATCAGGGCGAAAAAGAGCTGAAGCTCAGAGACGGCTCAGTGAAAATCAAGCTGAAAAAAGTAAAATTTGCTTACGTGAAGGTCTGTAAAGGCTTTGGTAAGCTTAAGAGGATTTGCGCAATATCAAATCCCATATATTTTAAATAAAGGAGAGAAAACAATGACACAAAAAAATGCATTAACGAAGAAAACGTCTCCCTTCCGTTACGGCTTTGCCATGTTCGGAACATCAATTCCCATCAATATGTTCAAATCCTTTGCGGCAATCTACTACGTTGATACCTTAGGACTTGACATGAAGCAGTACGCACTTATCCCTTTGATTTACGCTTTTGTTGACGCAATTGACAACCCCGTTTACGGCTTTTTGTCAGACAACACAAGAACAAAATGGGGAAGAAGAAGACCCTGGCTTTTAATCGGCACACCTCTTCTTGTACTGTTCTTCATTCTCTTTTATAACGTTCCCTCTTTTGTGCAGTCAGATAAGGGTATGCTCCTTATTTATATGCTTCTGATGTACATACTCACAGGTACTCTTGACTCCCTTGTAAACGCAAACTACGGCTCACTTTTCCCCGAGCTTTTCAAAAAAGACGAGGAACGAGCAAAGACCAACGGCTTCAGACAGATTTGTCAGCTTTTCGCAATGGCAATAAGTATTGCTCTCACTCCTATGATAACCGATGCAATCGGTTATCAGCTCACTTCTGTAATTTACGGTTTGCTTGCTCTTGCAGTTATGATGTACTGCTTCTGGGGTTGTCACGAACCTGAAATTAACTATGAAGAACTTGAAAAGCCCAAGCTTTTAGACAGTATCAAGGCCCTTGTTACAAATCCCCGTTTCTGGATTTTCGGCTTTGCAGGTGCGTTCTACTCAGCTGCCTTTTCACTGATTTCCCAGGCACTCCCCTTCTATGTAAAATACACACTTGGTCTTGGCGGCAGCACGACAACAATCATGCTGGGTATTGTTCTCGGCGTAGCTGTGATTGGTATTGTAATCTGGTCAAGGCTTGCAAAGAAAATCCCCATTATGACAGTCTGGCGCACAGGCTTCATAGTTATGGCTGTAGGCTTTATTCCCCTTTTCTTTGTCAATAAATTACCCTACGCAATCGCAATTGCAGCAGTAATGGGTATTGGTATTGCAGCCTGCCTTACAACAATGGACTGCATCGGTGCAAAAATTGTTGACGACGACTACAGAAAGCACGGCATCAAGCGTGAGGGTATCATCAACTCACTTATGGGTGTTATGAACCGACTTAACGGTCTATACATCTCCCTTGCTTTCTACGTAACTTCAGAAGTTTTTGGCTTTGTCAGCGGTGATGAACCCGGTGACAATCCCGCACTGGCTGCAAGAGTACTTCTTTGCGTATTCCCTGCGGTTGCTACGGCTGTTGCCTCAGTTGTTACCTTCTTCCTTAAATTCCCCGAGGATCAGAAAGATGAGTAAGTTTCTTATAATAAATGCAGACGATTTCGGATACAACGCTCAGCAGAACACTGCAATAAAAGAGCTTTTGCAAAAAGGACTTATAACATCAACGTCTCTGATGTCTGTTGCCGAAAATGCTCAGGACGCCGCAGAATTTGCAAAGGAAAAAGGCTTTCCTGTAGGGGTACACCTTACAATCAATTCCGATGAAGAAAACAGCAAGTGGCAGAGCCTTACAAAAGCAGCATCTCTCGGTGCTGACGGACTTTACGTAAGTCAAAAAGACCTGACAATCAAAGCAAAAAGAAAAGACGTACGTGCCGAGCTTGAAGAGCAGTACCGCTTCATTACCCTTAACGGGGCTGCTGTTGACCATGCAGACAACCACTGCGGAACACTTTACGGAATAAACGGCAGACGTTTTTTCCTGGACGCTTTTGATTTTTGTAGTGAGCATAACCTGCCCTTCCGTTTTCCTAAAACTGCAGGTTTTCTGGAAAGACAGCTTGGAATGAAAATTCCAAAGCCGCTTTTTCAGCTTCAGAAGGCAATTGTCCGTTCGGGAGAAAAGCGAAATGTGAAAATGCTGGATGACCTGGTGTCGAATCCTTACTCTATGGCACGCATTCAGAATTATGATACGCTCAGAGATTACTATCTGAGTGCCGTTGATAGTTGCATTGACGGAATAACCGAAATCTTTTTGCACCCTGCGTTGCCATCTGAAGAAATGGGACCTGAGTGGCAGAAGCGAGTATTTGAATATGAGCTTCTCAGAAGCGGAGATTTACTTGAACGGGCAAAAAAACGCGATGTTCAGGTAGTTTCATGGGATATATTCAGCCAAAAAATATAAAATAAAGGGTGCGTATTCGCCGGCACCCCATAAAGCAGTATTTGTTTCTCGAACAAAAATCCCTGCATTTTTGGCTTCGATACAAGAAATTTTCAGTTCTTACGAAACTGCGAAGCACTTTAAAATGCGAAATAATTGTGCAAGAAAAGGCAAAAAACCACCGATAATGCTGACGCATATCGGTGGTTTTTAACGCATTATTGTGCGGTTAGTTCACATTTTAAAGAAATACTTCCTTATGGGGTGTCGGCGTTTGCCAATCTCCCTGATTTTTTTATTCTGCATATTCCTTTGCTCTGAAGCTGTAGCCGTGGTCCTCAAGAGCTTTCATATTCTTAAGTACAAAGCCTGCACCTTTTGCGGCACTGTGCTCAGGGTCGGCGGCTCTTTTTACCTTTATTCCAAGATTCTTTGTAAGCACCTTGTCGAGTCCGGGAAGCTTTGAAAGTCCACCGGTGAGAGTAATACCCTCGTTGCATATATCCGAGTAAAGCTCAGGCGGAGTCTGCTCAAGTACATCCTGAATACTGTCAAGAATAGTTCTGATGTGGTCCTTAAGTGCCTCATGAACCTCGTTTGATGAAATGCTGAACACCTCAGGCATACCGCTTACGTGCTCTTTACCTGTTACCGACATTTCAATTTCTTCACTGCGTCTGAAAGCACAACCTACGGTGTGCTTTATTTTTTTTGCAGTATGAAGACCGATATCGATATCTTTTTCTCTTCTGATGTACTGGCGGATAGATTTATCCATATCGTCGCCTGCAACCTTAAGTGAGGCTGCGTAGGCTACGGTGCCCATTGTAATAACGGCAATATCCGTTGTGCCTGCGCCAAGGTCAATTACCATAACGCCGTGAGGGTGCTCAATTGAAAGCCCGATTCCAAGAGCTGACAAAACCGGTTCGGAAATTACGGAAACCTTACCTGCGCCGCCTGCACAGCAAGCCTCAACAATTGCTTTTCTGTCAGGGGAGGTTACACAGGAGGGGGCGTTTACAATTACATTAGGACGAAAAATCTGATTCCTGCATACCTTTTCCATAATGGCGGCGAGAATTTCAGTAGTAGCTGAGAAGTCGGAAATTACACCGCTTTTTATGGGCTTTACGGGAACAATCGATTCGGGAGCTTTTTCAAGCATATCCATGGCACTGTTGCCGATTGCAATAATCTCGTCATTGAAGCTGTCATAGCTTATTACGGTTGCCTCCGAAAGAACAATGCCCTTGCCCTCAACGAAGGCTGTAACTGAGCTTGTTCCTAAATCTATACCTACATTCAGTCCCGGCATTGCTTTCACCGTCCTTTAATAATTTACTCTACATATTTTATAATCTTTGTTACTCTTTGTCAAGGCATATCACAATATATTCATCTTCTGTACCGATACATTCGCCATGAACAAAAAACAGTGAGCCGTCGGGAAAAACGGAGTGTTTGCAAAGCTGCTTTTGCTCCTTAGTCAATCCGCAATCCACAATATACACAGGTCTGCGGCAGGAAAAGTTGAGAGAATTTGCCTGAATGAAAGCGCTGTAAACCTTGTCGGTAAGTTCAGCATCGTCACGCTTTCCGATAACAACGGTGTAAAAATCATCTTTGCCCGTTCTGAAAAGCAGACGGTTGACAATGATGTAAAAAAGAAAGAACAATCCTGCAAGAATTAAGAGCAAACACAGCCCATAGGACAAAGATTGCAGCATAAAAATATCACCTCAACCCATTTTATGCAAACAATGGAGTGAGGTGAATAAAGTTAAATTTTATAATCTGAAAGGAATTTCCGTATTTCCTCTTCTGTGCCTGAAACTGTTCCCTGACAAAGCTCAGGCTTTCCGCCGCCACGGCCCTTAAAAGCGCCGTTAAAGGCTTTACACATTTCACGAAGGTCTTTTCCTTTGCTTGCAATCGAGTAGCGGTAAACGCCGTTTTCACCGCAAAAACAAGAAACAAAGCTATCGGCCTTATTCATAATGGAAATTGAAAAATCCTGAAGAAGCTTACCTTGAAGCTTTTCGTCAAAAATGATGATTCTTTCAGCTTTTTCTATAGCTTCGGCTTTAAGAAGGAGAAGCTCTCTTTTAAGACCTACGATGTCATAATCGGCTTTTTCCTTGTCCTCTTTAAGCTTCTGTACGAAAAGTGAGGTTTCATTCTGCTTTGCCGAGGTCAGTACGGAAACCTTACGGTTTTCTTCAAGCTTATGGCGGATATCCTTTAAAGCACGTTCACCGCAAAGGATACTGACACGTGTGCCGCCTTTGTATTTTTCAAAAGCGACAACCTCAATAATGCCGATTTCGCCTGTCATTTTAACGTGAGGCGCACAGCAGGCACAGATGTCAATACCGGGAATTTCCACAAGTCTTGTCTGTCCCTCAATTTCGATTTTGCTGCGGTAGCTGATTTTTTTAAGCTCATTGTCAGTAGGGAAGTGAATGAGTATTTCCTTGTTGTCCCATATTGCTTTGTTAGCAAGAAGTTCAATTCTGTCAATATCTTTTTGCAGAAGCACACCGTCAAAATCAAGGGTGACAACCTCTGTTCCCAAATGAAAGCCTACGTTGTTGTAACCGAAATTACTGCAGACGAGTCCTGAAAAAATATGCTCGCCTGAGTGCTGCTGCATATCGGAAAATCGTTTTTTCATATCGATGTTTCCGTGCAGAGTGCTTTTACTTCGGAGAAGCTGAAGATTTTCCTCGGTATTATCCGTATAGTGGCAGATTCTGCCGTCAACAAGCTGAACGTCGCTTATATAAAGCTCATCAAGTGTACCTTTGTCGGAGGTCTGACCGCCGCCTTCAGGAAAGAAAGCGGTTCTGTCAGTTTCAATATAAATCCTGTCTTTGTCCTCACCGAAAGAGAGAACTTTGCAGACAAATTCTGAAAGATAACTGTCGTTGTCGTATAGCTTTTCCGTCATATTATTCACCTAATCTGTGAATGAACAGACCGCTTAAAAGCTTAGGCTCAAACCATGTTGACTTGGGAGGCATAACCTTACCTGCATCAGCAATAGCCATAAGCTCGGAAAGTGATGTGGGATACATTGAAAAAGCAATTACCATATCGTTTTCACATCTTCTCTCAAGCTCACCGAGACCTCTGATACCGCCTACAAAGTCAATTCTCTTGTCTGTACGGGGGTCCTCAATGCCGAAAATGGGAGTGATACAGTTGTTCTGAAGAATTGAAACGTCAAGGGAATCAACGGGGTCGCTTTCGTTGAAAGTACCGTTTTTAGCCGTTACCTTGTACCACTTTTTGCCGAGATACATACCGAAGGTGTGTCTTTCTTCGGGACGGTAAGCTCCCTCGCCGTCAAAAGGCTGAACGGTGAATTTTTCGCCCATAGCTTTCATAAATTCCTCTTCGGTTTTGCCGCCGAGGTCCTTCATAACACGGTTGTAGTCCATAATACGGAGTTCATTTTTTGGGAAAGCTACTGCAAGGAAAAAGTTGAATTCTTCCTGTCCGCTGTAATCGGGATTCTGCTGTCTTCTTTTTTCGCCTACCTTTACTGCAGAAGCACAGCGGTGGTGACCGTCTGCAATATAGAGATAATCAATGCCTGCAAAAGCTTCGGTAAGCTTTGCATTTGTTTCGTCGCAGTCAATAACCCATACGGTGTTTGAAATACCGTCGTCGGTCACAAAATCATAAACGGGAGTGTGCTCAGCTTTCCAGTTTTCGATAATAGCTGCAATCTCTTCATTTTCACGGTAAGTGAGGAAAATGGGGCCTGTGTTTGCGTCGCAGTAATCAACGTGACGGATTCTGTCAGCCTCCTTGTCGGCTCTTGTAAATTCGTGCTTTTTAATAATGTTATTCATATAATCGTCAATTGAAGCGCAACCCACAAGACCCGTCTGACTCTGACCGTTCATAATCTGCTTGTAGATGTAAAAGCAAGGCTTTTCGTCCTGCTTACAGATTCCGTCATTGACAAGCTTTTCCATATTTTCCTTTGCCTTGAGATAAACAGTTTCACTGTAAATGTCAGTGCCTTCGGGAAGGTCAACCTCAGCCTTATCAACGTGAAGGAAAGAATAAGGTTTACCTTTAACCATTTCACGTGCTTCTTCGCTGTTCATTACATCGTAGGGTAAAGCTGCAACGTCTTTTGCATGTTCATTTTTGGGACGTACGGCTTTGAAAGCTTTAAAAATTGCCATAATAATTTCTCCTATAAAATTTATGCTGTTTATATTGTAATCGTTTGCAAGGGTTTTGTCAATTGCAGTGTGAATATTAAAACAAAAAAGGGGAGAGAATATAAAAAGAAAAGGAGAAATGTGTATGTCAGTTTCAAAAGAAGAATACGGAAAAATGGCAAAAGATTATTCCCCGAAGTCACCTGTTCTTACCGATTGCATTAAAGCCTTTCTTGTAGGAGGCACAATCTGTTGCTTCGGTCAGGGAGTTACGATGCTTTTTATGAATATGGGTAAAAACGAAGATGACAGCAGACTTATATCAATGATAATAATTATTGCAATAACTGCCATTCTTACTGCTTTTGGTGTATTCGATAAAATTGCAAAGCACGCAGGTGCAGGTACAATGGTACCCATTTCAGGCTTTGCCAACTCTGTTGTATCGCCTGCCCTTGAGTTTAAGGCAGAGGGTACAATTACCGGTACAGCGGCGCAGATGTTTTCTATTGCAGGGCCCGTAATCGTTTTCGGGTGTTCCTCTGCGGCAGTTTACGGAGTAATCTGCTTTATATTTAAACTGTAAGAGGGAGGATTTTATTTGGCACATCGTAAAGGCAAAACCATAATCTTAGAGAAAAAGCCGGGGATAATTGCAAACGCAGGAGTTGCAGGAAAAAAAGAGGGAGAAGGCCCATTGGGAAGTGAGTTTGATGAAATTTTTGAGGATACCACAATGGGGCAGGAGTGCTGGGAAAAGGCTGAAACAGAGCTAATGAAAAGTGCTATTGAAAAGGCGATTGAAAAATCTGCTCTTGAAAAAAGTGAAATTGATGCTGTTTTTGCAGGTGACCTTCTGAATCAGTGCATTGGCTCCACCTTCGCTCTGAGAGAAATGAGTGTTCCCTTTGCAGGGCTTTACGGTGCCTGCTCAACTATGGCACTGAGCCTTCTGATGGCAGCTCTGGCAATAGAAAGCGGTGGATTTTCTTCGTGCGTTGCCGCCACAAGCTCACACTTCTGCTCGGCAGAAAAGCAGTTCAGGTATCCTCTTGAATACGGCGGTCAGCGTACACCTACAGCACAGTGGACGGTTACAGGGGCAGGTGCAGCAGTGCTCAGCAGTAAAAAGTCTGACATCAGCCCATACATTGACAAAATACACCTTGGCACAATTCAGGACCTTGGAATTGCAGATGCAGCAAATATGGGTGCAGCTATGGCACCTGTAGATGTTAAAATAGAACCATAAATTAAGCGAAAAGCAACACAAAATCTTACACAAATTTCGACACGAAAGGTGGTGAAAACGCCCTATTTTACTGGGGCTACGGGCATTTTAGGGTTAGCAAATTTGCCATATTTTAAATTTGCGAAAATCACTCGTTTACAATTTATTTACAATTAGTTTTTGACACAAAAATCAGCACTATTATTACAATAAAGAAAAATGAAAGGATGAATCAAATGAAAATTACATACCGTGAAGTGAATGGTTATCTTATTCCGAATCTCAAACTGCCGCCTGAAGAAGCAAGTATCAGACTTGGTAAATGGGGAATGCTCTACAAATCACATCTTGAAAAGAATAAGAAAGTGTTTTTCAATATGCTGCTTATGCAAGGTAAGCTGTATCAGCACTGTGCCGAGGTAGAAAAGCAGGCAAAGGAAATGTTTGATATGCTTATTGAGCAGATGAAAGAGGCTGAAGGTGTTACCGAGCAACTGAAAGAGGAAAATCAAATGGAATGGGTGCAGAGAATGGGGAATATTCAGGCACGGGCGAGGGAAGTTGTTACAAACGAACTAATTTATATATAACACCGCTTTCAAAATATTGACTTTTCGCACTGTCAGTGCTATACTGATAAAAACATTTGAAAGGCAGGTGGACAAAATGATGAAAAGAATTTACTTGGTGAAGTCAGCTACCGTTTTGTCCGTTTGCAAATAATACTTCTTTTATACGGATTATGCGTTTCTGATTTCACAGTCAGAGACGCATTTTTATTTTATGAAAGAGGTACAATAATGAGTGAATTAAAATTTGTAACAGTAAAAAACAACAGAAAACACCACAAACTCCTTGAGAGCATAATGCTTCCATATTGTAGAGAACTCGACAGTAATGTAGGCAGAGAAACTCCCGAAGAAACACTGAAAAAAATTATCGCAAGTATTGTCAGTATGTCCGAGGAAAAGGACAGATTCGTTGAGCTTTGCTGTCTTGGTGAGCACTTAATCGGCTTTGCTTACGGCAAGATTGACCGAGAGGAGCACAGGGGTTATGTCAGACCCGGTTGGGGATATGTTATGGAGTTTTATGTAAAGCCTGAATACAGACGAAATGGCTACGGCAGAGAGATAGATAAACATCTCGAAAGTATTTTTAAATCAAACGGTGTCAGTAATATTTGGCTGACCGCCGATCCTGTAACAGGTGAGCCGTTTTGGAGTGCGGTTGATTTTACGAACAGCGGAGAGAAATCTCCTGAAAATAATCTGTATATATACGAAAAAGAATTGTGATAAAAATTAAAAGCTTATAAAAAGGACGTGATTATATGATTAAGCCTAAAATGTTGAAAAAAGGTGATAAAATTGCAATAGTAAGTTTATCGTGGGGCGGATTAGGTGACGAAGACTTAATACACAAGTACTATATAGCAAAAGAACGACTTGAAAAAGATTTTGGTCTTAAAGTAGTTGCTATGCCTAATGCATTAAAAGGGACTGATTTTGTTTATGAACATCCGGAACTCAGAGCAAAAGACTTAATGGATGCTTTTAAAGATACAACAATCAAAGGTATATTTAGTGCAATAGGCGGTGACGATTCAATAAGAATATTGCCGTATATAGATTATGATGTTATCAGGAATAATCCTAAAATTTTTATGGGATATTCTGACACGACAGTTACTCATTTTATTTTACACAGAGCAGGGTTAGTTTCTTATTATGGACCTTCTGTTATGTGCAGCTTTGGCGAATATGTAAAAATGTTTGATTACACTAAAGAAGCTGTTAAAAATATCTTGTTTAAAAACAGTGAAAACTACTGTGTTAAATCAAGTGAATATTGGTCAAATGATTATGTATTTTGGAACGAAGAAAACATCAATGTTCAAAGGAAATTAACCAAAGAAGAACACGGTTATGAAGTCATATCAGGTAAAGGTAAAATAACAGGTCAATTACTTGGCGGTTGCATAGATGTAATTCCAATGCTTTTAGAAACTGAAATTTGGCTGAAAGCAGACGAATGGAAAGACAAAATACTTTTAATTGAAACATCTGAAGAAAAAATAACACCAAACTTTTTGACGTATTATCTCAGAAATTTGGGTGCTCAAGGCATACTGAATAATATCAACGGAATCATCGTAGGAAAGCCTATGGATGAAACATATTATGAAGAGTATAAAGAAATATATCTGAAGATATTAAAAGAGTTTAACTGTGAAGAATTGCCCATAATCTACAATGTTAATATAGGTCATGCTTTCGGTTCCGGTTTGTTGCCGTTGGGCATAAATTATGAGATAGATTTAGATAATAAAACAATTAGATTCTTAGAATCAGCTACTGCAAACTGATATCTGAAAGAGGTGAAGGAAATGAAAATTGCAGTTTTAGGCTATGCCGGAAGCGGTAAAACATATCTGTCTGATTACATAGCTAAAAAGAAAAACATCCCCGTCCTTAACCTTGATGATATCAAGTGGGACAAGGAATGGAAGCCTATAGATGATTCAGTTGTACTGCCCATAGTTGCAGACTTTATGGCAAAAGAAGATTGGATTATTGACGGCTACTATACATACCTGATGATAGACGAGCGACTGCAAAGGGCGGACAAAATAGTCTTGATTCAGCTTCCGAGAGTTACTTGCTTTTTCCGTGCAGTTAAACGAACAAAGAGCCGCAGACAAAACGGTTACGCCAACGATATGAATTGGTGGTTTATAAAGTTTACTCTTTTCGGTTGCAGAAACAAGGAAAGACGAAGCTATTATGCTGAAATTGCAGAGAAGTACAAAGATAAAACCGTTGTTTTGAAAACAAAACGGCAGGTTGAAGAATTTATGAGGAGTACATAATATGCCGAAACACCCGTTTCCACCGTTATACGACAAAAACTCAAAAGTGCTTATACTCGGCAGTTTTCCGTCGGTAAAATCCCGTGAGCAGATGTTTTTCTACGGCCATCCGCAAAACAGATTCTGGAAGGTTATTTCTGCCGTTATGGGTGCTGATACACCTGTAACCATTGAGGAGAAAAGCGATTTTCTGCACGCAAATCACATTGCGTTATGGGATGTAATTGCCTCTTGTGATATAACGGGCAGTTCTGACAGTTCGATTAAAAATGTTGTTGCAAATGACCTTACGGAGATGCTTGATAACGCTGATATAAAGCAGATTTTCGTTAACGGCAAAACTGCTGAAAAGTATTACAATAAGTATATCCGTGACACTATCGGCAGAGAAGCTGTTTGTCTGCCCTCAACCTCACCTGCAAATGCAGGTTGGAGTATGGATAGGCTTGTTGAGGTGTGGGGAGTAATAAAGGATATATTGATTAAGGAGTAATAATTTCAAAATGCTTGTTAGAAAACTTAAAGTAAGCGAGATACCAAAATTAACAGAGCTTTTCAAATACAAAGATGTAAATGAAATGATTGTCGAAAACACAAAAGAAATTGAAAACGGGGTTATTGATATTTTCGGTTTGTTTGATGGGGATAAGATTATCGGTGAATTGAGAGCCAAATACATTAGTGATGATAACCGTTTTGCAATAAAAGACAAACGTGCATATCTTTATGCTTTTCGTATTCATAAGGAGTATCAAGGCAAGGGTTTAGGCAATTTCTTGCTTGAAAATGTATTAAATATTCTTCAAGAAAACGGATATAGTGAGTTTACTGTTGGTGTAGAAGATGACAACTTAAAAGCTCGTTATATGTATGAAAAGCACTGGTTTACTGAACCTATTGCAAGAATAAAGGAAAGTTATCAAGGCGACAGTTATGAATATGATTTGCTGCTGAAAAGAATTTAATGGAGAAAAAGCAATGGATATATTTAATAAAATATGCCTACAGTTAGATTTAGGCGAAATAATAACAGAGCCGACTCAACTCAAGGGTGGCTTTATGCACAAAATGTACTCTCTGTTCACAACTAAGGGTAAATATGCAATTAAGCTATTAAACCCTTATGTTATGAAGCGTGACACTGTTTTTGAAAACTACCGTATTGCAGAAGAACTTGAAGCAAAGTTAGAGCAAACTGACATTCCTATTCTTCCTGCTTTAACATTTAACGGTAAGAAGATGCAGGAAATTGAGGGACAGTATTTTTATTTGTTTGATTTTTATGAGGGCAAGTCTCTCAAAGGTGAAGAAATTACTATTGAACACTGTCGAAAGATTGGCGAGTTTCTTGCCAAAATACATAACATTGAGAAGAAAGCACAACCTTATAATCGCAATGAAATAAATGTTGATTGGGACATGCTAATTGAAAAACTGTCAGAAATCAATACAGAGCTGTATGATCTTTTAAATGCTAACCGTGATATTCTTTATGAAAGTCAGCAAAAGGGTAATCTTGCTACAAAGAAGATATCGCCTGTACTGACAATCTGCCACAATGATATGGACAGTAAAAATGTTATTTGGAAGAACAGTGACAATTGCCGTATTATCGATTTGGAGTGTCTTTGCTATTCAAGTCCGTTTGTTGAACTGTATGAAATGGCTTTGTGTTGGTCAGGTTATGAAAACTGCAATATTGATTTTAACCTTTTTAAAGTACTCATTCAGTCTTATGCTGATAACGGTGGTGAACTGCCTGATAATTGGGAAACAATCTATTATAGCAGTTACGGACGTTTAGAATGGCTTGAATACAATGTCAAGCGTGCTTTAGGTATTGATTGTGGCGAAGATGAAATTGAGATGGGTGTTTCAGAAGTCCGTGAAACTATGGAGCATATAGTTTATTATAATGATGTAAGAGATGGAATTTTGGAGTGCCTGAAAAGTTTATAAGGAGGCATGATAAAAAGTAAGTGGTAGAAAAATCCGAGAACTTTGTTTTTGTGTTATGATAGAGAAAACAGGAAGACAGAGTAGAAACTAATTCGACATAACTACTGGTCTACGAGATCGCTTAAGGAGAATGAAGGGTTAGTATCGAATCATGCAATGGTCGGCAGAAATGTCAGGTCGGATAGGAGATTGGCTCGGATTGTCAAA
>JBGVGM010000115.1:0-2379 GCA_045121655.1 Acutalibacteraceae bacterium
TACAATACTGACTTGATAAGATAATTTCAACCTATATATTTTTAAAGTCCTTGAAATACAGGGCTTGGTTTTCTGTAGCCTTTTTTACCTCTCTAAAAATATTTAAAAAAACGCTTGACTTTTAATAGTTAGTCACCTCAAATGTTGAATTTTCAACATACAATATGTATTCATTATAGTAGAATATAGCCGTAAGGTCAATAGACCAAAAAAATTTTCAGGAGGATCAAATAATGCTCAGAAAAATTATAAAAATAAATGAAGAGCTCTGCAACGGCTGCGGTACTTGTGCTGCGGCTTGCCACGAAGGTGCAATTGAAATGATAAACGGAAAGGCCGTACTTACAAGAGAGGACTACTGCGACGGCCTTGGCGACTGTCTTCCTGCCTGCCCCACAAACGCAATTACCTTTGAAGAAAGAGAAGCTCCTGCTTATGATGAAGCGGCCGTTCTGAAGGCAAAAAAGGAAAAAGAAGGCGAAAAGCTACCCTGCGGCTGCCCCGGCACAAAATCAAAAGCCATCAACCGTACAGAAAGCTGTGAGGTTACAGCTTCACCCGTTACAAGTCAGCTCAATCAGTGGCCTGTACAGATAAAGCTTGTACCCGTTAACGCTCCTTACTTTGACGGTGCAAACCTTCTTGTTGCTGCTGACTGCACCGCCTACGCTTACGGAAACTTCCACAACGAGTTCATCAGAAACAGAATCACTCTTATAGGCTGTCCCAAGCTTGACGAAGGCGACTACACAGAAAAGCTTACTCAGATTATTGCTCAGAACAATATCAAAAGTGTTACTGTTGTAAGGATGGAGGTTCCCTGCTGCGGCGGAATTGAAAACGCAGTTAAGAGAGCTTTAATGGCAAGCGGTAAATTCATACCCTGGAATATAGTTACAATTTCAACAGACGGCAGGAAATTAGATTAAATGCTTTTCAAACTGAAAATTTTGTGGTATAATAGCTTGAATGATTTTCAAAGGAGTAAATAAAATGACTATCACAAAAGACATAAAATATATAGGAGTAAACGACCATAAGATTGACCTTTTTGAAGGTCAGTACATTGTACCCAACGGTATGGCATACAACTCATATGCCATTATTGACGAGAAAATCGCCATAATGGACAGTGTTGATGCTTCCTTCAAGGATGAATGGCTCGGCAACATTGAAGCCGCTCTTGACGGCAGAAAGCCCGATTATCTTGTTGTTCAGCATATGGAGCCTGACCATTCTGCAAACATCACGAGCTTTACAGAAAAATATCCCGAGACTGTTATTGTTTCATCAGCAAAGGCTTTCAATATGATGAAAAACTTCTTCGGCACAGATTTTGCAGACAGAAGAATTGTTGTTGGTGAAGGCGACACACTTTCTCTCGGTGAGCATACTCTTACATTTGTTACTGCTCCAATGGTGCATTGGCCTGAGGTTATCGTAACTTATGACAGCAAGGATAAGGTGCTTTTCTCAGCTGACGGCTTCGGTAAATTCGGCGCACTTGATGTTGAAGAAGACTGGGCTTGCGAGGCAAGACGCTACTACATTGGTATTGTCGGTAAATACGGTGTTCAGGTGCAGGCACTTCTCAAAAAAGCTGCAGGACTCGACATTGAAATCATCTGTCCTCTCCACGGTCCCGTGCTTACAGAAAATCTCGGCTACTACCTTAACCTTTACAATATCTGGTCAAGCTACGGCGTTGAAACAGAGGGCGTACTGATTTCCTACACATCAGTTTACGGCAACACCAAAAAGGCTGTTGAGTATCTTGCAGAAAAGCTCAAGGAAAAAGGCTGCCCCAAGGTTGTGGTAAATGACCTTGCACGCTGCGATATGGCTGAGGCAGTTGAAGATGCTTTCAGATACGGTAAGCACGTTCTTGCAACAACAACCTACAACGCAGATATCTTCCCCTTTATGAAAGAGTTCATAAACCACCTTACAGAAAGAAACTTCCAGAACAAGACAGTTGCTTTCATTGAAAACGGTTCATGGGCACCCACGGCAACAAAGGTGATGAAGGGTATGCTTGAAAAGAGCAAGAACCTTACCCTTTGCGAAAACGAAGTGAAGATTCTTTCAGCGCTTACCGAAGAAAACAAGGCTCAGCTTGATGCACTTGCTGAGGAGCTTTGTAAATAAGTTAAATTAAAAGAGAGAAGTTTCAGCTTCTCTCTTTTTTGTATATAAAAACTGCCTTCACAGGTGTGAAGACAGATATGTTATTTAGTTCGATAAATTGGAATTTGTCTTGCTGCTTAATTAGGTGTGCCCAAAACAAAGAAATACAATATCATTGAAATAATATCAATGGTCAAAACCACTGCCAAAATAATGCCGATGATTTTTAATATTTTCTTTGTTTTTTCCGTC
>JBGVGM010000116.1:0-10037 GCA_045121655.1 Acutalibacteraceae bacterium
CAATGCTCTTTTGCCTTGTATCACGCTTTCCGTATATGATGATTCCTTTTGTGCTGCTTGTGGTTAAAGAAGTGTTTACGGGAATCACCGCACTAATTACCATCAAGAGAACAAACACCGTTAAGGGTGCGGTATGGCACGGAAAGCTCACAACAATAGCACTCTATTCAATGATGGCTATTCATCTACTTTGGTACAATATTTCACGTACTGTTTCGCTGATTTTAGTCGGTATTTGTATCGGCATAATGCTGATGTCCTTTATTCTGTATGCGATTCAGAATATCAAGGCAATAAAATATAAAACCTTTGAAGAATAATGGGTATTTTGGGGAGGTTCCGCCTTGAATAAAAAAGAAAGAATTGCTCGGCTGATTGGTGTTTTGCTTTGCGAGGCTTTTGCGGTAATCACCATTATTATGATGATTGTAAGCAAACAATATGACAGGCTCTTACTTGCATTTGCCACACCGTTTATCATACTGGCCCCTAAAATTTTAGAATTGCTTTTCCGCTGTAAGATCGACCTACCGGTGTACTTATTTGGACTCTTTTACGCTATAGGTCCGATGCTCGGACAGTGCTACAACCTGTATTACACGGTTTCTTGGTGGGATAAGATGCTGCATATCAGCGGCGGCGTTATGTTTGCTTTTCTGGGACTGTTTCTCTTTGAAAAGTACGTTGGAAAAGATAAAAAGAAAATGGTTATGACAGCCGTTTTTGCACTTTGTTTCTCCATAGCGATTGCTGTTTTATGGGAGTTCTGCGAATTCGGTGCCGACACCTTTTTAGGTATGGATATGCAGGATGATACGGTGATTACACACATCAACTCCTACCTTCTAAATGAGGGTGTTGGGATTGCAGGCTCGATAGAAAATATTGAAGAAGTTATTGTGAACGGTCAAGTACTCCCTGTAAAAGGCTACATAGATATCGGACTTACCGATACTATATTGGATATGCTGCTTGAAACAATGGGCGCCGTTGTTGTAGCAATGATTTATATTGCTTCTAAAGGAAAATTCGCTGTATTTAAGAAAAAAGAAGAAGCAGGAACATAATAACCTGCAAATGAGGGGTAAGATGTGAATTTTTGGAAATGCTTTTGTTTTTTGATTATCACCGGTGTGATAGCCTTTTTTGCAGGAAGGATACTTCCAAAGAAATGGTTTCGTGCCGATCTGTTCCCATACCGCAGTTATAAGTTTGAACAAGACGGGCGGATTTACGATAAGCTACATATTCGCAAATGGCAAAACAAGGTGCCCAGTATGAGTAAAATTTTACCCTTTATGATGCCGGCTAAAAACCTTTCGGGAGATTATAAAAAGCGTCTGCCGCGTATGCTGCAGGAAACCTGCGTTGCCGAACTGATTCATACTCTGAATTGTTTTGTTGGGCTTTACTGCCTCAAATTATATCCCGGCGTTGGCGGTGTAATCATCTTGATTTTATACATAACACTTTTTAATTTGCCCTTTATCATTATTCAAAGATATAACCGCCCTCGCCTTATGCGGCTGGCAAAACGAGTATATCAAAACGAAAACACAAATGCGGAAAGGAGTGCAGGAGAAACGTGCGAGTGCTGATACTTAGCTGTAATACCGGCGAAGGACACAACTCCTGTGCCAAAGCGATTAAAGAAGTTTTTGATACAAAATGTGAAACGTGCGATATTGAAGATGCGTTGCGCTTTATTTCTGATAAAACCTCAAATTTCATTTCTTGGGGACACACCTATGTGTATCGACATATCCCTTCGCTATTTAATTGGGGTTACGGCTTTACCGAGAATCATACAGACGTTTTTAAGGAACAGAATATGCTGTATAACTTCTTTGGCAAAGGCGCTGATGAACTTTACAATTTCATCGTTATCGGAAATTACGATACAGTTGTTTGCGTTCATCCCTTTGCCGCACTGATGCTGACCGAAACACAAAAGCGATATCATCTATCTATCAAAACCGCCTTTGTTGCTACCGATTACACCTGCAGTCCGAGTGTGAAGGATAGCAATTTGGACTATTATTTTATTCCCGATGAAAACCTGACAAGCGAGTTTGAAAGCCATCATATTCCAAAAGAGAAAATGATAGCATCCGGCATTCCTATCCGACAGATGTTTTATAAGAGCACCGAAAAGGATATCGCCAAAGTGGCGGCCGGTGTTCCCGCAAACCACAAACATATCGTGATGATGTGCGGTAGTATGGGCTGTGGCCCCATTGAAAAACTGACCGGACTTTTGACAGAAGAGGAGCAAGAAAATTTTACACTTACCGTTGTTTGCGGAACAAACGATACATTAAAACAAAGACTTGAAAAGAAATACGGCAGTCGTGAAAATCTGCAGGTCAAAGGATTTGTAAAGGATATGTCGTGTCTTTTGGACAGTGCAGACCTGTATCTTACAAAAGCGGGCGGTATCAGCGTAAGCGAAGCCGCTGCCAAGAATTTGCCGATGATCTTTATAAATGCAGTAGCAGGCTGTGAAGAATATAACAGTCGTTTTTTTGCAGAATACGGTTGCTATTTAAATGGAAATACAGCGGGAGAGCTTTTTCATATCGTGCTTGAGTTGTTAAAAGACGAGCCACGTTATAACAGAATGACCTTGGCGATGAGCAAAAGAAAATCCTTTAATGCTGCCGAGAAGATCTATGATACGCTGAGGTGAATTTTGTGTTTCTCTTAAAACTTTTAGGAATTCTATTTGGATTATTTTTGTTATACGCTCTTTTTCTCCTCGTTTGTTCTTTATTTGTAAATCCCAAAAAAGAATACGAAGAACATAGCAGTTTTTACCGAGCATTATTAAACGGTGCAACAGCGGTTGCAATTAAGCTGATGCGCATCCGCATACACACAAGCGGTATGGAAAAGGTGCCCGAGAATACAAAAAAATTGTTATTTGTCAGCAATCACCGTTCAAACTTTGATCCGATCATCACCTGGCATATCTTCAAAAAATGGCAACCGGCATTTGTATCGAAAGCATCGAATTTTAAGATTCCGATCTTCGGGCAATTTATCCGCAAATGCTGTTTTATGGCAATAGATCGTGAGAATCCGAGGAACGCTTTAAAAACCATATTAAAGGCAGCTGAGCTTCTCAAAAAAGGCGAAGTATCCATTGGTATTTATCCCGAAGGCACACGCAGTAAAAGCTGTGAGCTTTTGCCCTTTCACAACGGTGTATTCAAGATCGCACAAAAAGCGAATGCTGATATCGTTGTTCTTGCTGTATCGGGAACAGAACAAATTCACAAAAACTATCCGTTCCACCACACCGACGTTTACCTTGATGTTTTAGAGGTTCTATCGGCAGATACGGTTAAAAGCAGCAAAACCGATGCACTTGGAGAGCGTATAAGAGCAGTACTTGAAAATCATTTATCAAAAGCACAAGAGGAGTAATATTATGGCGACGGCATATATTCTTTACAATAAAAAAGCAGGCGACTCCGACAGTATGGAAAGCGTTAAAAACTTAGAAATCATTTTGGATGATGAAGTCAAATACATAGACGTGACTGAAATTTCTAACTACGGCGTGTTTTTATTGGGACTTGATAATGAAGATTACGTTATCCTTGCAGGCGGTGACGGAACGCTCAACTGGTTTATTAACCGCACGGATGGGGTTGAAATTCATAACGAAATTTTGTATTTCCCTAACGGAATAGGTAATGATTTTGCCAATGACTTAGGTCATACAAAAGAATGCAACCCATTTTCAATAACGGAGCATCTAAAAAATCTCCCGTCCGTTGTGGTGAATGGCAAAAAATGTCGATTCATCAACGGTGTCGGCTATGGCATAGACGGTTATTGCTGTGAGGTCGGAGATAAACTTAAAAAAATCCCCGGCAAAAAGGTCAACTATACCTCGATTGCTATTAAGGGACTTTTGTTCCATTATAAGCCGACGAGTGCCAAGGTTACGGTGGACGGCAAAACACATATATACAAAAAAGTGTGGATTGCCCCTACGATGAACGGAAGATATTACGGCGGCGGAATGATGCCTACACCTGAGCAAAAGCGTAATTCGGGTACGCTTTCAACAATGGTATTCCACAATTCAGGGAAGCTTAAAACGCTGATGATTTTCCCTTCGCTTTTTAAAGGAGAACACATTAAGCACACAAAACACGTGGATATTTTAGAAGGAAAGGAAATTACCGTAGAATTCGACCGCCCAACCTCCTTGCAGATTGACGGCGAAACAATTTTAGGGGTTACGTCTTATACTGCAACAGCACAAAAAACTGCTGCCATTAAAGAAAAGGTTGCGGCCGTATAAGGTGATAAAATGAAATTTTTAATCGCATTGCTTATCATAATTCCAACGCTGATAGCTGTTTTGTTGTTTACGGTAGCAGCACTTGCCTACAACAACCCGGCAATGCTTGCGGCGGCAACCAATCCCACCATTGCAATCCTTTGCATTATTGCAGGTGTGATTGCGGCACTGCCGCTTTTGGTGGCGATTATTATTGGGCTTACAAATTTAATTACTTCAACTAAGAAAAAGAAAGAACAGGATGACAAAGACTAATGGACAGATATGGGAATCAAGAATATTGGAATCGGTTATTTTTATCGGCTTTACCACTTCCAAAAAAGGAAATAAAGAATTGGATCAAATCGTATGCCGCACCTTATAAAGAGCATATGGCATATTATAAATGCGCTATGATGGAGGTCGAAACGAAGTTCAGAGTGCTTAATGAAGAACTTTCCTTGGAATATGACCGCAATCCTATTGAAACCATAAAAACAAGACTGAAATCGGTGGAAAGCATCGGCGATAAATTAGCCGCACTAAATGTGCCGATTACAGTAAGTAGCATTGAGAAAAATCTGCATGATGTGGCAGGTGTTCGGGTTATATGCGGTTTCCCAAGCGACATTTATACCCTTGCAGATGCTTTTCTTAAGCAAGACGACATTACACTGATAGAGAAAAAAGATTATATTGCCAATCCCAAGCCCAACGGCTACCGCAGCCTACACTTGATTGTTGAAATTCCTATTTTTCTTCACGATGAAAAAAGACCGATGAAAGTAGAAGTGCAGTTCCGCACTATCTCTATGGACTGGTGGGCAAGCCTCGAACATAAAATTCGTTATAAAAAAGACGTAAAGGTTTCAAAGGAAATCACCGAAGAATTGCGTGAATGTGCCGAGTCAGCGGCAATGCTTGATAACAAAATGGAGCAGATACAAAAGAAAATCGGAAAAATCAGATAGGAACGTTTTTTATGTTAAAGACAAGAATTATTACGGGTGCAGGGATAACGGTTGTTCTGGCACTCGTTATGCTGTTTTCTCACATACCGTGGGTGTTGAGTTTGACTGTTGCCGCCCTTAGTGTGCAAGCAATTTATGAGTTTTATAGAGCAACAAAACTAAAGGATAACAAAGCAGTTTACTATATCAGTTGCGCGGTTGCCGTTTTGCTGTCGGTGATTACTATTCCGCACTTTAAATATATTGTTATCTTGTTCTTTATTGCGGCAATTTCACTGTTTGCTTATCTGATGCTGAATATCGGTAATCTTAGAGAAATAAAGTCGTGGATAGTTGTGTGTGTAGCGTCGATGATTGTCATATTCTTCAAGTGTATGACCGGTATTCGAGCAATGGATGGCGGTTTATATCTTTTGGGTATGACAATCCTTGTTCCGGTTATTACGGATATATTTGCATACTTCATTGGCAGAAGTTGTGGCAAGCATAAATTAGCACCGGTTATCAGTCCAAAGAAAACCATTGAAGGCAGCATCGGCGGAACGGTGTATGCCGTAGCCATCCTTGCACTGATATCAACAATACTGAAAGTAACTAACGTTTTGGATGTAAGCTATGAAACTTTAATCCTTTATGTAATCTTGGCATCTGTTGTTGGGCAATTCGGTGATTTAGCATTGTCAAGTGTCAAGCGTATTGTTGGCGTTAAGGATTATGGCAATTTACTTCCCGGACACGGCGGTATCCTTGACCGCTTTGATAGTCTGCTTTTTGTATTGCCGTTTACATACTTATTTTTTAAATTAGTGGGATATATAATTTGTTTAAAGGAAGTGCTTTGAATTGAAAAAATCTACGAAAAACATTTTAATCGGTGCCGGCATTGCCACTGCCGGCGCAGCCGTTTTAGGT
This sequence comes from Acutalibacteraceae bacterium, assembly GCA_045121655.1. GTDB lineage: Bacteria > Bacillota > Clostridia > Oscillospirales > Acutalibacteraceae > UBA6857. The sequence continues at coordinate 6,181 of JBGVGM010000116.1, forward strand.
GTCGTTCATCACTACACGACTAAGTATTTGATGAAACTCGCCATTGACCGTGAAGGCCCTAAAAGTGCTAAAAAAGACAAAGAAAAGCTGATGGCATCCGGTGATCTCTCGGAAACGGTTGCGTTACTTATGGATTCCGCAAAAGTTCTTGAAGAAACCGAGCACGAACAGGTCGAGATCACCGCACAGGACGGCACAACGCTTGTCGGTCATTGGTTCTGTCCCGAAAATGCAAAAAGAATCATCGTGGCAATGCACGGATGGCGTTCGAATTGGTCGCAGGATTTCGGCGCTATCGCTCCTTTTTGGTTTGATAACGACTGTGCCGTTCTCTTTGCCGAACAACGAGGTCAGGGCAACAGCGGCGGCGAGTATATGGGCTTCGGACTATTAGAAAGGTACGATTGCCTTGATTGGATCCATTGGGTAAACGAGCGCACCGAAGCAAAGTTACCGATATATCTTGGTGGTGTCTCAATGGGTGCCGCTACTATTCTGATGACGGCGGGATTTGAACTTCCCGAAAATGTAAAGGGCATTGTTGCAGACTGTGCTTTTACCTCTCCACATGCCATTTGGAAACACGTGGTGGAAAATAATTTCAAATTGCCGTTCGGGTTATACAGTAAAGCCGCTAAGGATATTTGCGAAAAAAGAATTCAAATGTCCTCTGATTCCTACTCCACCACCGAGGCGCTTTCAAACTGCATCGTACCGGTACTCTTCATTCACGGCACAGACGATAACTTTGTGCCGATTGAAATGACCTATGAGAATTATAAGGCTTGTGTATCCGAGAAGCGTTTGTTTGTTGTCCCCGGAGCCGAACACGGTATGAGTTATCTTGTAGATAAGGACGGCTATGAAACGGCTGTAAAACAATTCTGGAATGACTTTGATGTTGTTTAAAATATGATATAATACTAAAAACGAACATCATCGGAGGGCGTTATGAGTGGTAAAAAGAAACAATTATGGCAGACGGTTAAGTTTACTCTGTTTTCAATTTCTGCAGGAGTAATTCAAATCGGCTCGTTTGCTTTGCTTGAAATATTTATTAAGGATTATTGGATACCGTATCTGATTTCTTTAGTGCTGTCAATTTTATGGAACTTCACACTAAATCGCCGTTATACTTTTAAGTCGGCAGCAAACGTGCCCATTGCAATGGCCAAGGTATTTGGATTTTATTTGGTTTTCACACCGTTGTCTACATATCTCGGCAATTTAGCCGAAAGCGCAGGCGTAAACGATTTTGTGATTTTAATCGTAACCATTCTTGCGAATTTTGTGTTGGAATTCCTATTTTGCAAGTTTGTGGTCTACCGTGGTAAAGAAGACACGTTAATAAAGTAATATTAAGAAAAACGGCAAGGAAATTAATAATGAATAATACGTATAAGTTAAATCATACCGTAAGCTATTCAGAGGTGGATAGTTTCTATAAACTGCGTTTGGATTATATCTTTTCGCATTTTCAAAACATAGCAGATTTGCATTCAAAGGAAATGGGAACCGACGGCGAAGCTCTTCTTCAAAAATCAAACGTGTTTTGGGTTTTGACTAAAATGAAGTTAAAAATCCTCGAACTTCCAAAATCCGGCGATGACCTTATAGTTGAAACTTGGCCGCTTAAAGCAAAAGGCGTACGCTTTGACCGTGATTTTAAGTTGAGTAATAAGGACAAGATTTTCGTAATGGGTTCAAGCGAATGGTGTACGCTGGATTACACCGCTCAAAAGCTGCGCCGAGTGGACAGCGTTGCCTATCCGCATGATATGCAGTTCCGTGAAGACCGAAGCGGTGCGGGAGAACTAATAAGGGCAAAAGAATCAGTTTGTGATACGGATCTTAATCATACCTACCGGTCTTCCTTTGTAGATATAGATACCAATAAGCATACCAATAATGTTGCGTATCTGCGGATGATTTTGAATTGCTTTACGCCCGATGAATTCGAATCATTGACAATTGATGAGTTTCAGATCAACTTTTTGTCGCAGACGTTCTATGGTGACGAAATAAAGATATATAAAAAGAAAACCGATTACGATTTTTATATCGAAGGTCATTGTAATGAAACAACTGTGTTTAATTGCGTAATTTTAGTCGAAAATGACATTAAAAGAATAAGATTTCCCAATTAAACGCTCGAACCCTTGCGATAGATGCGCAGGTTGCATCTTATATCTGTTATGCAGAGAGCCTTAAAAGAGCAATAAAAGCCTTTGAAAAGGAAATCGAATTTGAAACTTAAGTCTTATAACGAAATGATGAACGAGGCTCGTGCTCCTGCCACTAAGAGAATGGTTGCAGAAGCCGAAGAACTCGGTGCAGATGGTATCGTAAATATTCGCTATGCCTCTTCTGCTGTTATGCAAGGTGCTGCCGAAGTTATAGCATACGGAACGGCGGTTAAGTTTACAAAATAATTTTATGGTGCCGCATTTATGTGGTGCTTTTACATCAATAGAGAAAAGACGATAGTCATTGAATTATAAAAAACGATATAATGTTCACAAAATGTTTACAAACTGCAAAAAGCAGCACATTTTCGTCCTATAACGCCCTATAACATTTAATAAACGCAAATAATCGCGTTTTTCGTAATTTGACAATTGAATAAACATATGCTAAAATAACAATGGTTTAATTAATAGGGTGAAACGAAAAGGTTATTCGTTTCTTTGTCAGCTAGTAACTGACAACGGATTTTCTGTACGAAAATCTGCCATAAGCAGGAGTGTTTTTAAAAGATAACGAAAATAGCAATGTGCCGAAAGGGTTAATTGCGCTTGTTTGTTATGCTAAACTATACTCCTGTGTATAGGACTAAGGCAAAAGGACTGCAAGTGAGCACTTACCCTTCGGGGTAGGTGCTTTTTTGTTATCTTTTTGCCTTCTTTTTATGTTTTGTTCTCCGGTAAGTGACGGGTGCAAAATAAACGCATAAAAGAAGGGGGTTCAAAGGCAGAGCAGTAATTTATTATTGCTCAATCTATAACGGGAAACTAATTGCGTTCATGGATTTGGCGCCGATTACAGTAGTCTGAGTTCTGCGACAGACTACGAATCACTAGCAGAAACCCCTTGAAGTCAGGTTAGACTTCATCAGCCGATGCTCTAAGGCTGATTATCCGTAGGACCGAAGAAGTGGAAATACGTAACTAAAGAGCTATCACGGTTACGGCAACGGACAGGGTGATATATGGAAGATAGGCGACACATTTTTAATCGACCTATTACGTTGCTCGGTTTTATTATTTCCGAAAAAAATTAGAACCCACTTTCACGCGGTGGTCTGAAGAATGAGAGTAGGAAAAGTCGTGATATACAAAGCCCTTCACAAAGGCGATGTGAACTAAAAAGTGCGGATAGCAGAGCCGTTACGAAACAAGGATTGTTCGACTGCGAACCTGTTTTCACTTATAACAGTGTCTGTGAACGAAAATAAGTGCGTAACTGCGGCTTGGGTTCAGCCATAAGTTATTGACGAAAATTTGGGAGTCCACGACGTTTGAGAGTTTCGTCGTTAAATAAAACTGCTCAAGCGGTGGTGCTACCGTCCTTTATGGGAATGGCATACGAAGTTTCTGGGATTTAATCGTAGTATAAAAACTAAATGAAAATCCCCGCCGAACGGGTTGTTTAGTCTCGGCCAGGCTGAAATGCCTTGCACTCGGCGTAGCGTCAGTAAACAATACAAGGTTGTTTGCACTCTTGGATTCAAGAGAACACGCACGGAAAATCTATTAATCTTGCATGAAGTGTAAATAGATTAAGCCAAGTACTAACCTTATTTTACAGCAGAATACCAGAACAGAATTTTCTTTTCGATATGATTTATGACTGTCTCT
>JBGVGM010000117.1:0-6334 GCA_045121655.1 Acutalibacteraceae bacterium
CGCCTCCTTGGTTGGTTTTTCTACAATTAAATTATACCATATTAGGTGGTTGCTTTCTATATTTTGGAGTGATAAATCGGGCTTGCCATGCCCGAAAAGCGTTGATATATCTACACTTTTGACGTTTTGCTCATGGCTAAATATTTTAATGAAAGGAGTGTTTATCTTCAACATTCGCGACAGACCCATTTTTCACAACACCCGTAGAGGGTGCTTTTTTTATGTCCAAATTCATTATCCAACAAAATTTTAATTCAAAGGAGTAATTCAAAATGAAAAAATTTAATGATGTAATCATCATCGGTGTTGACCACGGTTACGGCAACATTAAAACAGCTAACCACTGTTTCAGAACAGGCATCACGGCTTATGATTCAGAGCCGCTTTTCACAAAGGATATGCTTGTTTACGGTGGTAAGTTCTATCTTATCGGTGAAGGACACAAGGAGTTCCTTCCCGACAAAATCAAAGACGAGGACTATTATGCCCTCACTCTTGTGGCTATAGCAAAGGAGTTAAGTGCTGAAAACTTAACCGAGGCTACAGTTCACATTGCGGCAGGTCTGCCCCTTACTTGGACAGCAGGTCAGAAAGAAAGCTTCAAAGCATATCTGACAAAGAACGAGGAAGTATCTTTCACTTGGCAGCATACCGAGTACAAAATCAAAATTGCGGGTGCGAGTATCTATCCTCAGGGATATGCGGCGGTTTCACAGTTTGCAACCAAAATGGACGGTGTAAACCTTGTAGCTGACATTGGCAACGGTACTATGAATGTTCTGTATGTCATAAACGGCAGACCGCAGTCAGAAAGAATGTACACAGAAAAGTTCGGTACTCACTTCTGTACTGTTGATATCCGTGAGGCATTCCTCAGGAAAACACAGAGAGAAATCAATGAGCATATCATTGACGAGGTACTGTGCAAGGGTACTGCAAACATTGTTCAGTCTGATATGAAAATTATCAAGGCAGAGGTGCAGAAATATGTAGCTGAAATCTTCCACAGGCTCCGTGACCACGGCTACGATGAAAACACTATGCTTCTGTATATCACCGGCGGTGGCGGTTGCCTTGTAAAGAATTTCTACAAGTTCAATGCAGACCGTATTCAGTTCGTTGATGACATCTGTGCGGCGGCAAAGGGTTATGAGTACCTTGCTGAAACCATGATGAAAAGTGGCAGGATATGAACAATCGTAGACTTAATGTAAGGTTTAATCTTGATAACCCTGATGAGAAAAGAGCAAATGACTATTTAGAAGCCTTGGCACAGAACAATAAGCAATCCCGCAATAAATTCATCGTTGAGGCTGTCATCGAAAAGATTAGATTTAAGAATAACCCAAGGGATTTTACCCTTGAAGATATCCGTGCAGTTATCAGAGAAGAATTGCAAGATGTTTCATTCGTTTCTTCGGCACAGCCTTCAGTACAGAAAGTTGATACAGAACTGACAGAAGAACAGAAAGAAAAGAACGATGCCGAAGCTCTATCTTTTCTTGAAAACTTTATGTGAGCCAAAAGTATAGCTTTTTGGCTCAAAACAGGAAAAAGACAAAAAAATATGAGCCACTTTGGCTCAATGATTGGAGGTGATATTTATGACTGAGAATGAGAAAAAGCTGATACAAGCCAAGCACAGACTTAAGCAGGCTGAAAACCGCAACCGTAAAAAGGAACGCACAGAGCGAAACCACAGACTTATTGTAGAAGGTGCAATTTTGGAGAAGCTTTTACCTGAAATCAAGACGATGAACTTTACTGATATCGAGGGGTATTTACGGGAAAAGCTAAACTAAAGGCTTATATATTCCCTTAAGGGCGCACTTACTCACCACCGTAAGGTGGTGCAGTGCGCTCTCCGAGGGTTTATGCAAATAGCGCAATGCTATAACAATCATAGGAGCAAATGAGAAATCAACGAATGGTGTCTTTATTGTTATTGTAAGTCGTTTAATCATAAAAACAATAAACTTGTTTACTTTACAAATAAATTTATCAATCATACGCATTCTCCTTTCAATAATACTTTCTCTCTCATTTGCCTTTTTTCCTAGTGGACCTACGTCTGGTGAAACAGGAAAGGAGATGACTGTTTCAATGACATTTTAAAACTAAAAAATTATTTTGTCAACTAAAATGGAAGTAATGCCCGTAATACTCATTTAAGTAATACGGGCATATAGAATTATTCAGTTTCTTCTTTGTATATGTGCAGTTCTATACTTTCCTGAAGAGCAGAATCAATATCTTCCATGACTGTGTCTCCATCTAATTGTAATTCACATTTTGCCTCTACGTAAGCATCAGGAATATCCACTTTAATTTCAGCTTCGTAATATTTTTCACCGTCAGAATTAGTTTTCTCTGAAACATCAATTTCAGCCTCAGTTTCTTTTCCGTTTATCAATATGGTCACTTTGTTTGATACGGCTTCAAAAACTTCAGAAACAGTTTCAGCAACAGCGCCATCAGTAGCAGCGTTTGCTACTAAACCTATGGAACAAAGAATTGAAATTACTGCAACTAAAGCAACAAGTGTTTTACTAAAACCTGTGAAATGTTTTTTGTTAGTCATACTCATAATCCTTTCAATTGTTTCATCGGAAGGATGAATGTTTGAAAAGGTATCTGTATATTGTTTTTTACTCATCTATCCACTCATCTCCCAACCGTTCTTTTAAGTTTACTCTTGCACGACTTAACCTAGTTTTAACTGCCGACTCTTTAATTTTAAGCATTTCTGCAATGTCTTTTATCGATAAGTTTTCGTAGTAAAACAAATGAATTACCGTGCGTTCTTTTTTAGACAGCCTCATAACAGCATTATACAAATCTATTTGAGTTGTACTGTCAAAGTTGGCACTTGAAACAAAATCACAATCGTCAATGTTCTTATGATATCTGAATGGTAATTTTATGTAGTTTTTACTTTCGTTAACGCAAACCGTTGTCAACCATTTGTCTAAATGCTCCTTATCTGAAAAGCTTCCTGAATATCAGATTTGAAAGCAGGCAAATCCGCTTCAGTCATAGGTAAAAGTTTAAAATTCATTGTGCACCTCATTTGTAATGTATTATTTGAAATAAAAATCTATAATTTCATCCATTTCCTTGCTGTCATTATATGTCCTTATAAAATCAAGAACCTCTTTGGTTGTTACAGTTTTCATATAAAAAGTTTCATAATAGCTTCTTAACATATCCTTGAAAGCATCATCTCCTATCAGCAAGCGTACCTCCTGTAAAAAAGCATAGCTTCCGTTGTATTCTGCATCACCGTAGAATCTTTCTTCCGAAAAATCATGAGGCGGTATATTAAGATAAAAGCCCTTATAACCCTCACGGGCATATTCGATAAGCTCTGTTCTGATTTGCTCTTTCTGCTCAAGATCGGGATAATCCTTCTCAAGTTCAGCTACAACTTTGTGTGCCTTACAGTCAGCAAGACCAAAAACATCTTTTTCCAGAAGTGTAGCAAAGCCCTCGTCAATCCAAGCCTCAAGATATTCATTGTTACCGACAACACTATAGAACCACTGATGTGCAATTTCATGTGAAATCTTCTCTTCATGTGATATTGCATCAAAGAAGGAATTATCATAAAAGCCTGAAGCATTTGCCATTACTAAACCGGGAAATTCCATACCACCGTAACCGTAGCCTAAAAGACAAGGTGCGATATCTAATTCCTTATAAGGGTAAGCACCGATTTCTTCACTGAAAATTCTTAAGCTGTCTTCAGCTACAGCGTTTGTTATTTTTCGGTATTCATCGGTGAATTTTCCGTCGAGATAATAACTGTTGACGGTAATGCCGTTAACATCGAAGGTATCTTTTTTCATAAAGTTGCATACAACTACCGCAAAATCACGGGCTGATTCTAACTTAACAGTTGAGGTGCCGTTTTCAGTTTGTTCGACACCTGCCATTGCTACTGTATAGCTTTCGGGAGCGTGTAATGTTACAGAGTAATCTGCCAGGTCGTAGCTTCTGTTTTCTCCATCATCAAAGTACGGATAGGTTTCCCATTTACCGTTTTCGTTATCGGCAAGATAGGGATAGCAGAATGAAAGGCAATAAATCTTCCCTTCTTCGGTTTTTCTGAAGCCGAAACGGTCACCTCTGTGCGGAATATCGGTTTCCATAGAGACAGTTATTGTCTGTCTCTGTCCCACTTCTATTTTGTCATCTTCACCTAAAGACACATAAATAACAGTTTTATCATCACCGAATTTATATTCAAGAGGAGTTGTACTATCCTTTAGTGTTATTGAATAGATTTGACTTTTCAGGTCTTTGTTGTCCGAAGAATAGTTTTCTTCCGCAAACTTAAGGGCAGAGGGAGTCATATCACGCAAACACAGCTCGGTGAGAGGTGCATCGGTTTTGTTTTCAATTTCTATATGTACTTTTTCGTTGAGGGTATTCTTTTTGGTATCAAGAGTAAGCTCCATATCATATGAAATTGCATCTGCAAACTTTTTCTCGTTTTCAGCAGTAATGCTCTTGTATCCCTCAAGCAGCTCATCGTTTTCCATTATGAACGGAGCTGCTGTCGGCTGGTCAAAAGCCACATCGTATTTTGTCATAAGATAGTCATTAAGCTGACTGCGGTTTTCAAACTCTGTTAACTGATAAGGCTCCTGAAATGCAAGCTTCTCTAAAAAATAAATCTTATCGTTATAGTCAAAAAGAACGCCCGTGTGACCGATAAAAAGATAGCTGTCATTTTCGTCAATAGCTTCGTGAAATACAACGCTGATAAGACTTGCTTTTTCGTTATCAAGGAATTTTATTCCTCTTTCATTCCAATCCTTCTGAAGAGATTTAATATGGATTTCTGTATCTTTTGTAAGAATAGTGGGTACCGTTGAGTAAAGTACAGAGAAAGCCTTTTCATCATCGGGCTTGATAAATGCTGATGAGTCTTCACCTGATGCATACAAATCAAGAACAATCATTTCATTTCTGATTTCACTATCCTCAGAGATTTCGAGAAAGTCTCTAAAAAGGCTAAAGGCTGTAATACGGCAGTTGTACCCCATAAAGTCAGGTGACTTCTCATTCCACTCGTCCTGTAAATCATATGGGTCATATTTAGCTTTTTCAGGATTATACTCTTCAAATTCCGCGGCAAGACTATCGGGGCTTACAATCGAGTTAAATTGCTTTATATGCTCAAGCAAAATATTCTGACGATTATCTGATATATCTGCATAAGTCATCATTTCAGTCAGCTTATTCAGCACCTGCTGTGATGCAAGGTTAGAATACATGATCTTGCTGTTAGCTTCTGATTTATCACAGCCGGCAAAAGCACTTAGTAAAATAATTGCGGTCATAATTAATGATATCATTTTTATGAATAACTTTTTCATTTCCATTCTTCCTCCTGTATTAAATACTATCGATTTTCTCAGTTCCTTGTTTAAGTGCAATATTAATTTTTGTTATAACCTCAAGATAAGTCAATAACTCGCTTTCAGTAACCGTGCTATAAGCATTTTCTTCTGCTTTCATTAAAGGTATAACAGTTTTTTATGTAAGTTCTATCCCTTTATCTGTAAGCAATATAGCTTTACTGTTTTTTACACCTGTAATCGGTTCAAGAGTAATATAGTTGTTTTTGACAAGAGCAGAAATTGCCGAATTGACAGTCTGCTTAGCAAAACGGCTTATACGGCAAATATCCTGCTGAGTATATGTCCTTTCATTGTCAGCTAAAATGTAAAGGACACACATTGCTGAATCTGACAATCCGAATTTAACTGCAGTCCTGTGATATATTGCATCCTGTTCTTTTATTTGTTCTTCTATAAGACCTATAATATCTTTAAATTCCATAAAACCACCTGAAAAAATAATATATAAATATTAGTCCGAATTCAGACTAATGTCAATACAATTTATTCATTTTCATATTTTCTTCAGAAAAATCACTCATTTTTGTTACAAAGAATTTGCGGAAGAAGGTAAAAAGAAACCACTTTCACAGAGAGAGCGGTTAAAAAAAGACCTGTTTTATTGAAAGAGAATTTCGTTAAAACAGGTCTAATATATGGTGTGTTTATTAAATTTGTACGTTGCACCGGTTCAAAGCCGGGTGGTCTTAAAAAATGACTATTTGGGGACTATTGAGAAATAGTCGATTTTTTCGGCATAAAAAAGCCGAAAACCCTTGATTTTACAAGGGCACTGAAAAACCACAGTTTTTTTGAAAAGCTGTGGTTTTTGTGTATAAATATTCGGATGAAACATAAAATATTTTATTTTTTATATTTTGTAATATAAAAGGTAACGGATATTACACCGTTACCAGATTGCTTAA
>JBGVGM010000118.1:0-2888 GCA_045121655.1 Acutalibacteraceae bacterium
AAAATGCATTAAGGCAGAAAAAGGCTGAATCTATGTTCCGCCCTGAAGGTATTACTCTTGACCTCGGTACAGGTCAGCATAAATATCTTGCCTTTGAGCGTTCTGCTTCTATGAGCAGAAATGCAAAGCTCTCCTTTGTCCGTGCTGACTTCTATGATGAAATTACACGCAGAATAACCCTTAACTTAAAAATTGATGTTTGTGAGCTTTCAAAGCTCTATGCGTATAACGGTCTTCTCTTTTCATCAGGTATCAGAGTAGAGCCTGATGATAAGTTCTTTCTTGAAAATGTTGCTATTGTACCTAACCCGAAGCAAATCACAAATGATGTTTCTTATGTGACAGTTGCAGATGTTACGGGTGAAGGTAGTATCAGAAAATATGAAAGAACGGAATGTACAGGTGATATTGAAACTACACGCTTTGACGGTATGGGACTAATTTCACCTGAGTTTGCCCGTGAGCTTGACAGCAAAATCGGCAGTAAAAAAGAACATACATCTTTTCAGATTCGTATGCCGTATATCAAGGGTATGGTGCATAAGACAGATTTCAAATCTCTGTTCAAGGAAGCAGGCGTTGAAGCAATAACCGATATATGGGGAAGAAAGCACCAAGTTGACAGCATTTGTATGATACTTACAGAAAGTCAGTTCAAGGGCTGCAAGTGGCTGAAGCAATATAACATTTCCTGGCGTACTTATGTACAGCTTTGCCGTGCTTATGAGCATACCATATACATCACCAACGTCAGCAAAACAGAAGCTGAAGATACAACCGAGCTTAACTATCAGTTCCTTAACACTGTCAAAATGCTTTCATCCGAATTCAGACCTGATGATTTACCTTTAGGTTGGGATCATTCTCCTGCAGAAGATGAAAGAATGTGGCTGACTAAGCCGACAGAGCAGAGGTATTATGACCTTCGCTATGATACAGATGCCCGTATAAGGTACTTTACCGATAAGGCTGATGAATGGACATTCGGCAGAAAAAGCCGCAGCTATCACCTTGCAGAGCTGTTGAGGAAAAATCCCAAGTTTATCAATGAGCCGTATTTTGTCCGTCAGCTTGACGATGCTGCAGAGAGCCTGCTCAAAGATTACTCTATTGGTCGCTTACTCGTTGACGGTGATAACCGTTTCTTTGCGGCTGATATTATGGAGCTGTTCTATGAGCTTATCAGAGATAATGGCGGAAGACCTGATATTTACTCGGACATAAGAAATGAATTCCTTGATACGAATGAGTTTTATGCTCCTAGTGCTGTATATTCTCAGCAGGATATATATGCTCTTCTTCGTAATCCCCATATTGCAAGAAATGAAGAAGCTCTTGTTAAGCCATTAACAAAGGTAGGCAGTTACAGAGAAAAATATCTTTCAGGTCTTACGGATGTAATTATGGTAAACTCTGTTTCACTCCTTGCCGAAAGACTTGGCGGTGCTGATTTCGACGGTGATATGATTAAGACGGTAGCTGAGCCGAAGCTTACAGACTGTATTCTTAATAATTACAGCGAAGCAGATTTTTCACTCGGCGGCAATCTGCCTCTTTTAAGCATACCATCCGCAGAGCCAATCATTGCAGATGCAAACGATTGGTACAAACGCTTTGAAACAATACGAAATACTTTTTCATCCCGTGTCGGTCAGATTTCAAATGCGGCACTTGACCGTAGTATAATCGCTTATGATGAAAACACAGATGATGAAAAGAAGAAGCAGTACCGCAAGGAAACGGAAGTTCTTGAAATATTAACAGGTCTTGAGATAGACTCTGCAAAAAGCGGTATAAAGCCTGATTTGACAGAATATCTTGAAACCAACAAAGCCGAAAGAACATCCTTCCTTAAATACAAGGCTCTAATTGAAAAGACAGAGAAAAAGCTTGATCCGAAGATTCTTGATTATGTAGGCAGAGTAATAGCAGATTACGAAACCTGTCTGAAAAGAATCCGTACAAGACGAAATGCCGCAAGCAAGATAAAAGCAAAGCACAATGACATTAACCGTATTCTGTATATGCAGAACAAGGAAAATGATTACGAAGCTGATGAGCTTGCCGCAGTATTCATCAACCTGTCCGAAGAAAGAGTAAATGAGATATATTCTGCAGTCAGAAATGAAAATTGGCACTTTATGAAAGAGGATGAAAGATATGCCTTTCTCATAAAGCATCTGCCCGAAGAAGAGTACAGAGAGTATTATGATATCTTTGCAGATTTCCGTTTCGGCGGGTACAAATTGTTGCCTGACATCATTACTGAAACCCGTAACTATAACATATCTGCAAATGCTTCTGCTATGCAGTATCCAAACGATTCCGAGGAGCTGACATTGATGGTAAAAGCCTATCTCAGAAATCCTGTAGGCAACTACCGCGAAACTGTTTCAAGGGAAGCAGCAAGGATAATAGAAACTCATGTTATCTCTTTCAATGCTTCGGTAAAATACATTGTTGCTCTCGGCAAGCGTGATTTTCTTTACGATGCTTATTACAGGCACATAACAAGATTTGCAAGGAAGGGAGATAAAATATATGACTAACGAATGGCTTGAACTCAAAGCATATACCGACACTCCTGTTTTCCTTGCAGAAAACAAGCAATCAACTGCTTTCATAGGTAGATTTACAGTAAGAATGATTAAGCAGAACAAGGGCTTCAGTCGCATATTTACTATCCTGGCAAGGGGTTTTCTTTTTCATAATGCTGACGGTACACTTCGCACCGATGACCCTTACGCAAGAACAGAAGAAGTACGGCGTTTTTTATGTGCTTGGTGTAGCTTGCCTTATGAAGCAGTAACAAACAAGGCTCTGAAATTTCACACATCTTTCCCTGAGCTTCACAGTGAGTTTCCCGATATCGTCGATGAAAACGGTGC